>JBKJQC010000509.1:0-11598 GCA_046593995.1 Polyangiales bacterium | reverse complement strand
GCCCGCGACGTCACGCTCGAGCCGATCGTCGCGGCCGTCGCCCTGCCGCCGTGGCTCGGCGGAGGGACCGCGCTCGTGGCGGAGGACGCGCTCGCGCTCGCGCGCCCGAACGAACCGCTACGGATGATCGCGAAGGGCGGGTTCGCCACTCCGTCCGTCGGGGCGCGCGAGCTGTGGACGCGGTTCCGCGGCGGCGGCGACTGGGTGCGCGTCGACGTCGCGAAGGGCAGCGTCACGCGCGTACCCCCGCCGCTCGCTGCGCCGGTGTTCGCGCCCTGGGGCTCGAGCGCGTTGGATCGGCAGATCACCGCGGGCCCCGAGTTCATCACGCCGAGCACCGCGGTCGCGCTCGTCGATCTCATCGGACCGGTCGCCACCACCGACGGCGGCGAGACCTGGAGCCCGCTCGACGCGCAGTCGGTCCACGCCGTGTTCGGCGGCGCGTCGCCGAGCCGCATCGTCCGCGCCGGCACCGAGGTCTTGTTCGCGAACCACGAACGGGCAGCCGCCGTTTCGGTCGCCGGCTCGCTCGGCACCGTGCGCGGACTGCCGAAGCCGTTGGTCTCGGTCCCCGATGCGGTCTCGATCCGGTTCGAGGCCGTCGCGCCGCATGGTGTGCCGCTCGACGGCGACCGCATCCTCGTCTCGGACGGCCCGGGTCTCGCGATCGCGGAGCTCGATCCGATCCGCATCGTGAAGGTCACGCGCGCCCCGGAGATTTCCCGTTGCGAGCTGCGCAGGATTGGCGGCTCGATCGTCGCGGCGTGCGTGCGCACCGACGACTCCGCGCACTCGAGCGGAGGGCACGTCGTCGTGGGGACGGTCGACGAGACGCCGCGCGTCGCGGTGGAGAAGGTCTTCCCGTTCGGGGCGGCGCAGCGCTTCTCTTCCAGCGGCGCGTGGGTGATCGCTGCGACGTGCGCGGGGACGAGCGAGGGTGGGATCGATCTCCTCGGCGCGACCCGCGTGTGCGTGCGCGATGGGAAGGGGCGCTTCCGCGACCTCGAGCTCCCGAGCGTCTCGCGCCGGGTGCTCGTCGCGCGGAGCGACGGCGGAGTCGTCTTCCTGCGCGAGGACGGACGCGCGCTGATCTCGTTCCCGGCCGGCTCGACGGCGGCGACGAAGGGTCGCCGACTGGAGCTCGAGCCCGGCGGCGACGTGCTCTCCGTCGACGAAGCGGAGCCGGGTGTCCTCGTCGTGTGGCGACGCAAGGGCAACGCGTTGTCGATGACCTCGATCGACGCGGCGACGTTGCAGATCGTCTCGCAGTCGCCCCCGATGGAGCTCGACTCCGAGGCGAAGGTCGGGACGTATGGCGCTCGGGCGCTCGTCGCGCGCCTCCTCCACGATGGGAAGGACGCGCGGCCGACGATCACGGGCGCGCTGACGACCGACGGCGGCCGCACCTGGGTGCGTGACGCGTGGCCGAGCGGCACGCTCGTCCTCGACAACAGCTGGCCGCAGCATCGCGTCGACTGCGGGCCGATGGGGTGTCGCACGCTCGGTTGGTCGCGCATCGGGTGGGAACCGCGCGTCTCCGCGCAGGACGTGGTCGTCGACTTCGGCGCCGCGCCGCCGGTCCCTCCGCCTCCCGCGCCACCGACGCACGCCGGAACGCTGGTCGCGAAGTGCAAGCGACTCTCCCCGGCGCAGGTCGTGCCGCCGGGCTCGGCGCCGGTCGCCGGGTATCTCACGACCCTCGCGTTCCCATCGGAGACCTTGCTCGGAATCCCGGCACCCAAACCGCCGCTCGGCCACACCCAGATCCTCGCTCCCTTCGCGCGCGGGCTCGGCGTGGTTCGCGGCGGACAGGTTCGCGGCGGGATCATCACCACCGGCCCGGTGTACGGCCCCCTCGGCGACGCCGGCCGATCGATCGTCCGCTTCTCGACGGACCTCGATGCGCTCGGCGTCGTCCACGACAGCGCGCCGTTTCCTGCGCCATTCTACGATCGCAACGCGGCGAAGCAGAGCGCTCAAGCGATCTCGCTCGCTCCCGGGCGAGCCCTCGTGTGGTGGTGCAGCGGAGGACGCTGCGAGGTGCTCCGCGTCGCGGCAGGAACGTCCCCCGAGCGCATCGATCTCGGGAGCGTCGCCATCGAGAAGATCCACGGCGCGCGCGAGCTCGGCTCCGCGATCGCGATCGTCGGCGTGGGGCTGCCGCGGGACAACGCGAAGGGCGTGTTCGACACCGCGCCGTTCGTCGCGCTCGTCTCGACGCACACCACGATCTCATTTCTCGCGCGTGCGGGGTGGGCAAGCGACGGCGCGGTCGATGCGTCCGTCGACGCCACACGGGGGGTCTTCGGGATCTTCACCTGGACGCCGCTCCCGACGTGGACCTCGGGCACCGGATACGCGCTCCCGCTCGGCACGGACGCGCGCCCCGCGGGAGGCTTCGAGATGCTGCGCGCGCCCACCATCGATCTCGCGCGACCGACGACCGGATGCGCGCCGAGCGCCCTCGGCTGGGAGCGTGTCGAGCGGGTCGATCGGCACGCGCTCGCGATCAGCGTCGACGGAAAGGACATCACCATCCACAACGGCCACGCGGGTGCTGTGCGCGCGCGCATCGCCGAGACCACAGCGTGCCTCGATCGCGTGACGTTCCTCTCCGAGACGATGGCGTTCCAGTTCGAGGGCGCCACGCGGCAAGCGGTTCACTTCGTCGTCGAGGACATCACGAAGACGACGTCGCGCTCCGAGCTCTCGTGCGCGATGTCCTGGGAGTGAGCGCTTTGCGACGCGTGCGACGAAAGCGGGCGAGTCAGCGATCCTTCGGCTTGCCGAGGCGCGGAATCGGTGGCGGCGCGACCGACGGCTGACGTCCGACCGGGCTCGGAGCCGGCGCACGCTCCGTCGTCGTGGCGCGCGGGACCGCCTGCGGGTTCCCGCCGGTCGTCCCCTTCTTCGAGAGGTTCTTCCCCTTGAGCGACCGCCGATCGAACAACGTCGTCGGAGCTTCGTCCTCCGCAGGGGGGACCAACGCGTCGAACTTGTCGGTCGCGAGGCGATCGTTGTTGTCGGGCGGATCGGCGCGAGGATCACGCCCCGTGTTCGGTGCGACCTCGCGCGCCGCGCGCGGAAGACGATTCTGCAAGCGCTGCAGGCGCTCCGGCGGGATGCGCTCGGTCGAGTCGGCGTCGATCGGCGTGTCGAGGCGCGCGCGCGCGTTGCCGAAGATCGAGCCGATCACCGTAGGGTCGACGTTCTCGTCGTCGAACTCCGGCTCGTCGTCGTTCGGGCGCGGCGGAGCCACGTCGCGGTTGCGGAAGTGGCTCGGCAGCGCGTCGAGCGAGGTCGGCGTCGGCGCGCGGTACTCCTCCCTCCGCTTTCCCTGAGGGGGCGCCTGCACCTCGGTGCGCGGCGGGATCGCGGGCGGCATCGCGCCGCGGCCGTCCCGATGCACCGGGCGGGACTGCGCGGAGGGGGGCGGACGCTGGACGCTGGACTCGCGCGCGCGCTGCGACGGCGGGAGCTCGACCTGCGGCGGAAGTTGCGAGGCGCGCTCACGCTGCGCGATCAACGCGGGATCGGGGCGATAGAGCCCACGGCTCGAGGGGGCCGGCTGTGGATCCCTCGAGGAGATCGGCGCCTCCGCCACGATCGGGATCTCGACGGAGCCCGAGTCGTCCGTGGAATGCGAGCCGGTGACGTCGCGCAGGAGGCCGCTGTCGAGCAGATCGCGGTTCTCGATGTCGACCGACACCGGCTTGAGCTCGCGCGGCCTCGACGGCGGATCTGGCTCGCGGCGACGCTGCGTGACGAGGGGCACCGGCTCGGGCGGTACCGACGGCATGCGACCCCGGATCGCGCCGGGGTCGCGGAGCGCGGAGACCTCGCGCTGGAAGTCGGACGCATTCTGGAAGCGGCGCTCCCGGTCGCGCGACATCGCCTTCGAGATCACATGCTCGAAGGGCTCTGGGATCGCCGGGCGCACATCCCGCAGCGGTCGCGGATCGGCCGTGAGGATCTGCATCAAGAGCGCGTTGTAGTTCGCGGCGTGGAACGGACGGCGCCCCGTCAGGCACTCGTACATCATGACGCCGGTCGCATAGATATCGACGCGGTGGTCGAGGTTGCGGTCGCCGCGCGCCTGCTCGGGCGACATGTAGAACGGCGTGCCCATCACCATGCCGGTGCGCGTGAGGTGGAGATCGTCTGCGCCGGCGACCTTCGAGATGCCGAAGTCGAGGAGCTTCACCATCGCCGGGAGCCCCGCGCGCGTGGTGAGGAACACGTTCTCCGGCTTGATGTCGCGATGGATGACGCCGCGCGCGTGCGCGGCGACGAGTCCGGACAGGACCTGACTGATCACGTCGACGACGTCGTCGAACGGCAGCGCGCCCTCGCTCGCAATCCGCTCCGCGAGCGTCTCGCCGAGCAAGAGCTCCATGACGAGGAAGGGCGAGCCGTCGTCGAGCTCACCCATGTCGAGGACGGAGCAGATGTTGGGATGGCCGATCGCCCCGGCGACGTGCGCCTCGTTCTGGAAGCGCGCGACGGAGGCCTTCTTCCGGGCCTGCGCCGGATGCAGGACCTTCACGGCGACCTTGCGGTGGAGCGCGACGTGATCGCACTCGTAGACGGCGCCCATCCCGCCCTCGCCGAGGACGCGGATCGCGCGGTACTTGCCGCCGAGCGTCTGCCCGATCAGCGGCGGGGGCGCCGACGAGTCGAAGCCCTCGAACGGCGGCGGGACGCTCGACATCCGGTCGCGCGCCGGCGGCGGAGGCGATGCGGAGCGTTGCGGCTCTTGGCGACGCGCTGCGGGCATCGCCGCGACGGACGGCGGTTCTTGGCGACGCGCGGCAGGCATCGCGGCGACGGACGGCGGTTCGGCGCGACGCATCGGCTCGGGTGCGCGTGAGCGTCGTGGCTCGACGGGACGACCCGTGATCGGGCAGACGCTCTCGTCGATGGTGTGCGGCAGACCGCAGTGCGCGCAGCGCAAGAACCGCTGACTCACGACGCGTCCCTCCGTGTCGTGCCCGCGCCCATCGTGACCAGGCACGTGACCAGGCACGCGCTCGAGCACGCGCCCGGGATCACCGAGCTCGCGGAAGGGGCAGGTCGAGCCGGGAGCGGGGTCACGAACGGTCGTAAGGTAGAGGGCTCCTCCGCGCGTTCAAGCCGGACGGCAGCCAAGCCGCCAGTAGGCCCCGGTTTTCGCAGCGAATCAACGGCGGCGCCGGTCTCGAGCCGTGACGCGAACGCTCAGAATCGCGGCGCGCGATCGCGCGATCGACGCGGGGCGCCACGCGACCGTCCCTCGCCGCCACCCGACCGTCCCTCGCCGCCACCGGGAGGACGCGGCGCGTCGACCGCGGCCGGCATCTCCATGGCGCGGAGTCGGGCGATCTCGGCGGGGGGCGCGCTGTCTGCGGCGGCGGTGATCGTGGCGAGGTCGATCGCCAGCGGGCCGAGCGGCGTCCCGAGGAATCCGCCCGTCTTGCCGGCACGGAGGCGAGCTTCCGCCGCGTACAGGCGCGCGAGGCTCTCCGCGATGCGGCGCGTGATCGCGATGCGCTCGCCGATCTCCGACACCTTCTCGTCGAGCGCGTCGCGCCACTCTTCGCGCGTGCGGGCACCTGCCGTCCACTCGCGTAGAGGCTCCCGCAAGAGGGCAGCGAGGAGGACGGCGTCGTCGGGCGGCGCGCCGCGGGTCTCGGTGATGCGATCGATCTCCGCGAGGGCGCGGAAGACGCGGCTCTTCTCGGCGTCGTCGGCGTCGACGTCGTCGAGGTAGGCGGACAGCTCCGGGAGGACGACCGCGAGCGCGCCCGTGTCCCACGCGAGGTAGATCGAGCGACGTGCAGCGCCGCCACGGAGGAGGCGCAGGACCTCTTCGAACACACGCGGGCGCGCCGCGCGGCTCAGCTCGTCGCGGTGAGCGACCATCGCGTCGTACACCTCGGGGTCGATGCCGAAGTCGATCCGAGCGGCGAACTTGATCGCGCGGAGGATGCGGATCGGGTCCTCGCGGAACCGCACGTCGGGGTCGCCGATGGTGCGGATCACGCGGCGCTCGATGTCCGGGAGGCCGTTCGTCCAGTCGAGGATCTGCTGGCGGTCGTGATCGTAGAACAGACCGTTGATCGTGAAGTCGCGGCGGATCGCGTCCTCGTGGGCGTCGCCGAACACGTTGTCGTTCCGGATGAGGAGATCGCCGCGCGGCGCCAGGGAGGGCGGCGCGGCATCGTCACCTTCCGGCTCCTCGATGACGGGGTTCTTCCGGAACGTCGCGACCTCGTACTGCTTGCCGCCCCAGCTGAAGAACACGTGCGCGAGGCGGAACCGACGTCCGATGATCCGGCAGTTGTGCCGGAAGACGCGCTTCACGTCCTCGGGGCGGGCGTTCGTCGCGATGTCGAAGTCCTTCGCTTTGCGGCCGAGGAGGAGATCGCGAACGGCGCCGCCCACGATGAAGGCGTCGAACCCCGCGGCGACGAGCCGGCGGACGACGCGGATCGCGTCCGGATCGAGGCGCGACTCGTCGAAGTGCGCGGGATGGCGCACCGGTTCGGGACCCGTACCCACCAGCGCCGTGGGGATGACCGCGCTGCCAGACGTCCCCGAGTCGTCGCGTTCCGCGGGGGAAGGCGAGGCGTTTTCCCGGGAGGGAGCGGGGCGATCTGAGAACTGAGGGGTGCCGCGCGCGGCCATGGGAGGAAGGGTCGCTACCCCGGAGAGGTGCGCCCGAAGGGGGGGAATAGTCCTAGTGGGCTACCAGGTCGGGGGTTCCGCCGCAACCCGGGGCGCTGATCATGCGCGCAGAAGGTCCAGGCGAACCGTACGGGCGTCGACGTGGAGCGGGGCCGCGAGCGTCGCCGCGGCGAGAGGGAGCACGAGCTCGTCGTAGGACACCGGCTCGGGAACCGTGACGTGGACCGTGGGGCCGTGGGGCGGCGCGCCGAGCGCATCGGTGGTGCGCCGACGAAACAGCACCGAGACGCGGTCCCCATCGACCTTCGCGTGGGCGACGAAGGCCGTCCCGCCGACCAGCGCGCGGACGCGAGTGAGCGCTCCGAGGAGCACTGCGATTCCGATCCGCGGATGGACCGCGACGTTCTCGTCGAGGGCACCGGTGAGCGTGAGCTCCACGGGGGTGCCTCCGAGCTCACCGCCGTCGAGCTCGTGGAGGAGGTCGTCGAGCGCGATCGGCAGCGGCTCGCCCGTGGACGCTCGCTGCAAGAGCTCGATCGCGTAGCGGACGCGCGCGAGCTCTTCGACGGCGCGGTCACACGAAGCCTGCAGCGCGAGGCGGGTACGCGCCCCGAGGCCTTTCTGCTCCGCGGTGTCGATGGACGAGATGACGTCGTTCGCGGTGCGACGTGCGGCGGAGACCAGCGCATCGAGCGCCTCGCGCGCTTCGGTGTCGAGGCCCGTCGAGAGCGCGACGACATCGCACGCCGGCACGAGCGCCGCGGCCACGGTGGCCGGCACGGAGACGCACGTCGAGCGCAGACCCGGCAGGAGATCGCGCAGCGCCTTCGGGCCTACGCCCTGCGCGCGTGCGAGCGTCGCCACGCCGGCGATGGTCGCGATCGCTTCGCGTACGTCGCCCACTTCGACGTCGACGACGCGATGCGATCCTGATCGCTCTGCACGTGGTACAGCGACACCGGTCACGAGGCCCCCCTCACGAGTTGAAACGTCGACACCCGGAGAACGCCGAGCCTCTTCCGCGCTCGGCGCGAATCGATATAGCCCCCGACCGGGTCGTTGTCGCGTGCGATCCGTCCGCCAGCGGCTTCTCTGGCAGTCGAACCGACGAACGGACGCGTGCTCGCGATCAGCCGATTTCGAAGCCCGGGAAGAAGTAGCTGATTTCGAACTTTGCGGTATCGGGAGCGTCCGAGCCGTGGATCGCGTTCTCGCCGACGTTCGCGCCGAACTTCTTGCGGACGGTGCCTTCGGCGGCCTTCGCCGGATCCGTCGCGCCCATCACCTCGCGGTACTTGGCGATCGCGCCCTCGCCCTCGAGGACCATCGCGACGACGGGGCCGCGGGTCATGAACTCGACGAGCTCACCGAAGAACTTGCGCTCGCGGTGCACCGCGTAGAACCCCTCGGCCTGCTTCTTCGAGAGATGGATCATGCGCATCGCGACGGGCGTGAGACCCGACGACTCGAGCAGCGCGGTGACCTCGCCGATCTTGTGCTTCTCGACGGTGTCCGGCTTGAGGATGCTGAAGGTGCGCTCGATCGCCATGGCTTGAAGTTCTCGCAGGTCAGGAGGGTTTCGGGGCGCGCATGCTAGCGCCATACCCCCCAAAGTCGACGGAAAAAAATGCGCGGTTCTCGCGCGAGACCATGAGCGCCGGGCTCGGGCTCGGACTCGGACTCGGACTCGGACTCGGGAGAGAGAGCGTGACAGGATCGCGCTCGTGCCCCCGACGCTCGTGACGATCCCCATCAGTCACTACGGCGAGCGCGCGCGCTGGGCGCTCGATCGTTCGATCGTGGCGTACCGTGAGCAGCATCACCTCCAATTCTTCGGCTGGATCCCCGCCTTTCGCTACGGCCGGAAGAAGACGCTCCCGGTCCTCGTGACCGACGACGGCGTCCTCGACGACTCGGGTGAGATCGTGCGCTTCGCGCATGAGCGAGGCGCGAGGCTGTACCCCGAGGATCCGGCGCGGCGTGCCGAGGTGGAGTCGCTCGAGCGCGAGCTCGTCGCCGGGTTCGGCGTCGAGACGCGTCGCGTGGCGTACGACTGGTTCTTCCAGAACCTCGAGCCGTGTCTGCCGTACAACGCGGGGCGCGCGCCGGACTACCAGGTCGCGACGCTGCGCGCGTTGCGGCGACCGGCATCGATCGTCGCGCGTAGATACCTGCGTGTGCGCGACGCGGAGGTCGAGCGCGGCAAGGAGCTCGTGCGTCGCACGATGGACGCGATCGGCGCCCGCATCGCCGATGGACGACGGTACTTGTTCGGCGACCGCTTCAGCGCCGCGGATCTCGCGTTCGCGACGATGGCCGCACCCGCCCTCGGTCCCGCGCAATACGCGGTGGCGCTCCCGCCGGATGAGCTGATCGCTCCCGCGGGACTGGTGTGGATGCGCGAGATGCGCGCGCACCCGGCGGGCGTCTTCGCGCTCCGGCTGTGGGAAGAGCGTCCGACTCCGCGCGGTGTCTACGACCGCCCGTTGCGTGCCACGCAGGATTGAGGTCGCGCCGGCGATCGCATTCCCGCGCGTACCGCAGGGCGGGCTACGCGGCGCATGTCCGATCTCCGCGCCTTGACGCACCGAACGTTTGCAACGTTCGCCTCATCGCGAACGCGGTGTGGGGTCCGGCCCCCATGTTCGTGAAATCGCGAACGTTGCGAACGTTCGCTTCGTCACGCCGGCGGCGTGGGCTTTGCGCCGACGCTACTCTCAGCTCGCGATGCAACGCACACCGGAGGTGCTCGCATGTGACCCTCGCCGCGGCGCTTTCGTCGCGATGACGTGCGTCCCGTCCTCGACGCCGGCGAATGGCGCGCTTCACCTCGCACAACTGTGGCCACGGTTGTGTCGACACCGTTCATGCCGACGCGATCGACTACGCTGACCCGGAGCATGGACCCGACGCGCAAGGTCCCGACCTTCGCCGATCTCGAGGCTCTCCCGCCCGGCATCAAGGGGGAGATCATCGATGGCGTGATGTACACGCAGCCCCGCCCCCGGGGGCCGCACCAGCGGCTCGAGCGCATCGTGACGTCCCGCATCGGCGACGCCTTCGACGACGGGACGAGCGGTCCCGGCGGGTGGTGGATTCTCCCCGAGCCGGGGATCGAGCTCCCGAACACGCCGGAGATCGCGCCAGACGTCGCAGGTTGGCGGCGCGAGCGGCTGCCGACGCTGCCGGCCGACGCCGCGATCTCGGTCGTGCCGGACTGGGTCTGCGAGATTCTGTCGCCCACGACCCGGCGGCACAACTTGCTGATCAAGAAGCCGTACTACGCGAAGGTCGGCGTCGCGCATCACTGGCTTGTCGACCTCGAAGCGCGGACGGTCACAGCGTACCGACTGCAGGCAGGGCATTGGGTGGAGCTCGGCGTGTACGGCGACGAGCGCGAGGCGCGCGTCGAGCCGTTCGACGCGATCGTCCTCGACGTGGCGAGCTGGTGGGCCCCGTGAGTGGACGCGCCGGAGACGCCTCTCGTCCCGAGCGCCCGAGAAGTGAAGATCGCGGGCATCCGACGAGGCACGAGCCGCGTGGGAGGCGGGGGGGCACCTCTCCGGAATTCGCCCTCACGGCACATCGAGCCGCGCTCGCTCGCGCTGATTTCGCACCGCCCGAATCGCGGCCGGCGGTAACACGGACGGTCTGCTCGATCCGTAGGAAGAGAAGCCGCTGACACGGAGTAACGAGCCTGGCTGGCTTCTCGAAAACTCTACTTCGGAGGACGGACGCGGTCCGGAGAGCCGGCGGCCGCGGGCCACTCCCGCGCAACCGGCCGCGCCTTCCGGTCGACCGGATGTCATGCCGACCCGATCGACTACGCTGAGGACACCCATGGACGGGGGTAAGCCCACACTCGCGGATCTCGAAGCGCTCCCTGTCGGGACCAAGGGCGAGATCATCGACGGCGTGATGTACACGCAGCCCCGCCCGCGTGGCCCCCATCAACGCCTCGAAGGTATCGTCTCCTCTCGGATCGGGGACGCGTTCGACCACGGCAGCAGCGGGCCCGGTGGCTGGTGGGTCCTCCCCGAGCCGGGCATCGAGCTCCCGAATACACCGGAAATCGCGCCGGACGTCGCAGGATGGCGACGCGAGCGGCTGCCGACTCTACCGGCCGACGCCGCGATCTCCGTCGTGCCCGACTGGGTCTGCGAGATTCTGTCGCCCACGACCCGCCGCCACAACTTGTTGATCAAGAAGCCGTACTACGCGAAGGTCGGCGTGGCGCATCACTGGATCGTCGACCTCGAAGCGCGCACGGTGACGGCGTATCGCCTGGAGTCGGGGCGCTGGTTGGAGATCGCCGTCTATGGCGACGAGCGCGAAGCCCACATCGAGCCGTTCGACGCCATCGTGCTCGACATCGCGAGCTGGTGGAGCTGACTCGCATCACCGGCGTTCCGTGAGCACGTCCCGAGCGCCCGAGAAGCGAAGATCGCGGGCATCCGAAAGGCACGAGCCGCGCGGGAGGCGTGGGGGCACCTCTCCGGAATTCGGCCTCGAGGAACACCGAGCCGCGCTCGCTCGCGACAACGTCGCGCCGCCCGAATAGCGGCCGGCCGTAACACGGGCGGTCTGCTCGACACGCAGGAAGTGAAGCCGCCGACACGGAGTAACGAGCCTGGCTGGCCTCTCGAAAACTCTACTTCGGAGGACGGACGCGGTCCGGAGAGGTGCCCCCCGCCGTACGCGCGGCGACCGACGTCGGAAGCACCGAACGAAGCGCCCCCTGCGCGTCGTGCGTGCGACTGCGAACAAAACGACGAGAGGCCCTCGCGAAGAGGACCTCTCGTGCGAGCACAGGCCGATCAGAGCATCGACTTGAGCGTCTCGGCCATCGTCGCGGGCGAGCGTGAGATCTTCACGCCGGCCGCTTCGAGCGCCTTGAACTTCGCTTCGGCGGTGCCCTTGCCGCCGCTGATG
>JBKJQC010000188.1:0-4447 GCA_046593995.1 Polyangiales bacterium | reverse complement strand
GATCGCCGGACCAGACGAGGATCTCCGCGGAGACGAGGAGCGTGTCCGTACGCCCGTCCTGATCGCCGTAGCGCTCGTGCGCGTCGCGGGCGCGCTTGAGGTACGCGAGCGCGCGCGGCATGTCGCCGAGCCGCGCGTAGCACTGGCCGATGTTGGTCAGGGTCTTCGCGATCTGGAAGCGGCCGCCGATCGAGAGATCGAGCGCGACCGACGACATCGCGAGGGCGATCGCGTCCTCGTAGCGCGCGAGCACGAACATGGCGTACGCGAGCGCGTTCTTCGTGCGCGCCTCGCTCCGCTTCGCGCCGACCGCGCGGAGGAGCGCGATCGACTCCGCGTAGACGCCGACCGCCTCGTGCGTGCGGCCGAGGCGCCGCAGGAGGATTCCCTTGGCGCGGAGCACGTCCGCGCGGAGCCGCTGGCTCACCACGACCTGCGAGGAGATGCGGAGCGCCTCGTTCGCGGCGCGGAGCGCGCCCTCGACGTCGCCGAGCTCGCGCAGGAATTCGATCACGAGCGCGTGCGCCTCGACGACGAGGTTCGGCAGCTTCGTCGCCTCGGCCATCGCCACGGCGCGCTGCGCGACGGGGAGCCCCTTCGCGAGGTGCGCCTCGTCGAGATCCAGGCGCGCCGTGCGGAGGAGCGCGATGGTGATCGTCTTCGGCGTCTTCAGCGTCTTCGCGAGGACGCGCATGTCCTCGAGGTGACGCTTCCGCTCACGCCGCCGACCGATCATGCGGTAGCTCGATTCGAGCGCCTCGTGCGCGACGAAGCGCTTCACGTCGCCGCTCGGCAGGAGCGAGAGCGCGCGGTGGTAGTAGCGGGTGGCGAGCTGCGTCTGGTAGCTCGCGCGCGCGGCGTGCGCTGCCTCGAGGTACATCTCCGCAGCGGCGACGAACGCGTCTCCGCGCGCGAGGTGACGCGCGACGATCGCGGCGGAGAGGCCACGCGCGACCGCGGTGCTGCGCAAGCGCTCGCCGAGGTGGCGGTGCATGCGCGTCTTCGCCGGCGCCTCGATGGTCATGTACGCGACGTCGCGCGCGACCGGGTGACGGAGATCGATCGTCTCCCCCTTCCGATCGCAGATGCCGCGCGCGCAGAGGCGGATAATCGACTCCTCGAGCGCGGCCGCGTCGAGCACGACGCCTTCGTCACGGCGCGCTTCGTGATGGGCTGCGGTCACGTCGCGGAGCACGGAGACCTCGAGCGGCCCGCCCATGACGGCGATCCACTGCGCGACCTCCTTCTCGTCCAGGGGGAGCTCGTGGAGGCGCTCGGCGAGGAGCTGCTCGAGCGTCGAGGGGAGCGGGATCTCACCGCCTCGACCGGTGCGCACGAGCTCCGCCGATGCGCCTTCCTGGTCGCTCTCGCGGACCTCGATCGCGCCACGCTCGATGAGGGCGTCGACGATCTCGAGGAGGAAGAAGGGATTGCCGCCGACGCGCGCGGAGAGCTCCTGGCAGATCTGCGCGACGCCGTCGCCTCTCGCGTTGAGGCGCATCTCGAGGAGGCGGAGCTGCTCTTCCTTCGCGAGCCCGCGCAGCTCGACCCGGACGATCCCCGAGAGGATGGGCGCGATCCGCTCGTCGCTCCGCGCGACGAGGATCACGAGCGCAGGGATCGGATACGAGCCGCGGAGCAGATCGCTCATCAGCTCGAGCGACTGCTTGTCGCCCCACTGCACGCCCTCGACGACGATGACGAGCGGGCCGCGCAGAGCGAGCGCCGCGAGGAGCCGACGGACGCCGCTGACGAGCATCTTGCGACGGAAGGTCGCGTCTTCTTCGCCGCCGCCCTCGGCCTGACGCCCGGTCGCGACCTCGGCGAGTCGATCGAGCGCGCCGTTCGCGGCGGGCCCCTCCGCGAGGTTGCCGAGGACCGAGCCGATCGCGCTGATCGCCTGCTGCAGCGACTCCGAGCCATCGAGCGCGCAGCCGTCGCGCACGAGCTCGCCCATCGCGGCGTACGGGACCTCGGCGTGCGAGGGGGGGCACTCGAGCCGGAGCGCGCGCGCGTCGGGGGGGAGATCGCGGAGGAAGCTCGCAACGAGCGCCGTCTTGCCGATCCCCATCTCGCCCACGATCAGCCGGGAGACGACCTCTGGTCCGGCGACCGCGCGGTGATAGGCGGCCTGCAGATCGGCACGCTCGACGTCGCGTCCGACGAGCTCACCCGCCGCGATCGCGAGCTCCGCGTGGCGTTCGTCGCGGGTGAGCGCGCGCTCGAGCGCGTAGGCGCGGACCGTCTTCGGGAGCGGCTGATCGCCGTCGGATTTGTGATCGTCGAGCTCGATCGTCGGGGCGTCGCCCCACTGGAACTCGCGCCGCACGAGGCGATAGAGACCGCCAGCGACCCAGGTGCGCCCCGGAGGCGCGGCGCCGGCGAGGACGTCCGCGAGCGCAGGAGCTGCGCCCTGCACCGCATGATGGAGGAGGTGGCCGGCCTCGTCGCGATCACCGGACGCGACGGCGCGCACGATGCCGACCGACGCGGCGAGCACGACCGGGAGATCCGTCGAGAGATCGGCGAGCGCGTCGTGCGCGTCGAGCGCGAGCGCGGCCGCCTCGAACGGCGCGCCCGACGGGTTCGCGGTGAGACCGACGACCGCGCGCGCCGTGCGCTCGTCCTCGTCCCACGACCAGCGCGCGCCGCGTTTGAACGCGATGCCGTCGAGCACCTTGCGCACGCTCTCGCGCGCGTTCGCGACCGCTCCGGCCCCGAGGTCCATCGCGAGCTCGTCGAAGCCCTGGATGCAGAGGTGCACGAGCGCGACGTGACGCAGCTCCTTCTGCACCTTGCCGTGCGCCTTTGCCGGCGCCTCGGGAGGGAGCGTGCCCCTCGTCGAAGAACGCTCCGCCTTGCGCGAGGCGGCCGGCGCGGCGACGGCCGTCAGCGGGTGCGCCTGATCATCGAAGGGGGCCGTCGAGGGATTGTGCGAGGGCGGGGCCTCCGAACGCGGGGCGTGCGCCGCGACGAGCATCGGCTGCGACGCGGGCTCCGGCGCGGGGCCCATCGCCCCGTCGATCCCGGCGCTCAGCCCGACCGAGGGCGGAGGGAGCGGCTGCCCGTCCTCGATGCCGGGCGACGTGATCTCGCGCGACGAGAACTGCGAGATGGTCGCCTCGACCGCGGCGGCGTCGATGAGATCGTCCTGCTTCTGGAGCGCGCGCGCGATCGCACCGGCCATGTCGCGCGCGGTCGCGAAGCGCGCGTCCCTGTCCTTCGACAGCGCGCGCACGCAGATCGCATCGAGCTCCGCGGGGACCTCGCTCGCCCACAGGCTCGGCGCCTCGAGCTCACCCTTGCGCACGACCTCGAGCAGCTCGTCGCCATGGAGCCCTGCATAGAGCGCGCGACCGGTCAGGATCTCGTGCAGACAAATGCCGAGCGCGTAAATGTCGGTTCGGCGATCGACCTGTTCGCCGCGCGCCTGCTCGGGAGACATGTACGCAAACTTCCCTTTGATGACCCCGGACTCCTCCGTGAGGATCTTCGCCGAAGCGATCCCGAAGTCGGCCGCCTTGACGCCGCCGTCGTAGGACAGCAGCACATTCTGCGGCGACACGTCGCGGTGCACGATCTCGAGCGGCGTCCCATCCTCGCCCTTGCGCTCGTGTGCGCAATGCAGCCCGCGCGCAGTCTCCATCACGATGTACGCGCCGACCCACGGCGGCAGGCGTTGTCCGCGCTGCTTGGCCGCGCTCATCAGGCGACCGAGGTCGAGACCCTCGACGTACTCCATGCAGAGGAGGAAGCCGCCCTCGGTCTCCTGGAAGTCGAAGACCTGGACGATGTTGGGGTGGTTGAGGCGCATCGAGAGGCGCGCCTCGTCGATGAACATCTGTCGCATTCGCAGCGACTGGTTGTGCGCCGGAAGGATTCGTTTGACGACGACGAGCTTCTGCACGCCCTCGGCGCCGCGGGAGCGCGCGAGGTAGACCTCGGCCATCCCGCCCGCGCCGAGCCGACGAATCACGTCGTATCGACCGAGCTTCGCCGGTCCCTGCGGCGACGCCCCGCGGTCGGAGCGCACCGGCGGTGCTGACGAGCGTTGAACCATCCGGCGAGGTTCAGTTTAGCTGATGCAACCGCGGCGCGTACGGCGGAGCTGGCCTGTCACGCGCGCGAGACTCTTTGGGCCGCGACGCGAGGAATCGTCGAAAAATGCTTGTCGCGACGGGCGAATGATCGTTGCTCGAACATCGACTGGTGCATGGGTCTGCTGCTCGACATCGCTGCACGCACCGACGCAGGCAAGCAGCGCACGCACAACGAGGACGCGTTTCTCGCAGTGAACCTCGACGGTGCCGAGCGTCCCGAGACCACCAATGGCCGCGGCACATGGAACGTCGGACCGCGCGGCCTCCTCCTCGCAGTGTCCGATGGGCTCGGTGGGGCGAATGCCGGCGAAGTCGCCAGCGAGATGTCCGTCGACCGTGTGTTCGAG
>JBKJQC010000186.1:0-2847 GCA_046593995.1 Polyangiales bacterium | reverse complement strand
CCGAAGACGGCGTCGCCCTCTACGGTTTCCTTCGCGGTCGCATCGCGACAACGAGCGGGATCGTAGAGGTTCAGGTCGCGACCGACCGACGTGTAGTGCTTGAAGTCGGTGCCGACGAGCCACCCGTCCATCAGCATCGAGTTGAGGACCGGAAGGAACTTCCGGCCCGTCGCCTTGGAGCTCGGGATCAGGCTCTTGTCCGTGTCGTCCATGACTTCGACGACGCGGCCGTAGATGAACTTCGTCGCCATCTTGTCGTAGGCGCCGAGCCCCACCGCGCCGACCACGCGGCTGTCCGGGTGGTAGTCCATGATGCAGGAGATGGCGTACGACTCGGGCGAGTAGTGCTCCTTGCCCTTCTCCGTTCCGAGCTCCTCGGCGGAGATGGGGTCGACGAAGCGCGGACCCATGCAGGTGTCCGGCGAGTCCTTCGAGCGCGGCTCCTGGAGATTGCACGCGGCCTTTGCTTGGCCGTTCTTCGTGCGGAGCTGCCAGTACTGCGGGAAGTAGTTCGCCGAGTCCCAGGACGCACCGAAGTCGTGGTCCTCGCTCATCAAGTGGCCGATCTCGTGGATCAGCGTGTAGATGTACTCCTGCTCGATCGTCAGCGCGTAGACGAGGCGTCCGCGGACCTGACGGTCGATGGTGTCGCCGACCTTGTACCCGGCGAACTTCGCGACGCGCGCGTCGCTCTCGGGGATGGTCCCACCATCCTTCCAGCGGGCCTTGAAGTACGCCGCGCTCCCGTCGAAGTGACCGAAGCTGAAGTTCGCGATGCCGCTCGGGACCTCGCAGATATGGTTCTTCTCGCGGTGCGCCTCGATGAGCTTCTTGGCGTTGTAGCTGCCGAGCGGGCTCTTCCCGCCGATCGGCGAGATGGCGTCGATGACCGCCGGATCGTTCGCGTGCTCGGGCTTGAAGCCCATCGTCGCCGCGAGGTTCGCGTCGACGAGGTTCTTCTCGAGACCCGCGGCCTTCGCAGCGTTGAACGCGGCGCCGAGGTTCTTGTGCGCCTCGGCCGTACCACCGAAGCCCGCGACGCCCGCGGCGCCCTGCTTCTGGAAGTGTGCCTTGAGGCGAGCGACCTTCTCGATGGTGGTCGTCGCGCCTTCGAGCGCCTTCACGACGCCCATGCGCTCGGAGAGCTGACGGACGTCGACGGCCTTGAGGCGAGCGTCCTGCTCGATCTTCGACATCGAACCGTGGAACGTCGGACCCTGTCCGATCTTCTGCGCGTACACCGCGAGCGCCGGATCGACGACCGGGGAGTTCGAGAAGTTCGGACGCGACGTGCCGTAGAGCTCCTCGGCCTTGCCGGAGACGAACTCTTCCGGCGTCAGATCGCCGTTCACGAGCGAGATCATGTCGCGGTAGCTCGCGGCTGCCCTCTCGAGGGTTCCTCCGAAGACGTTCGCGATCGTGCCGATGTGCTCACCGCTCGTCGGATCGCCACCGGGGACGATGACGCCGAGGGGCGCGTCGAACGACGGGTTCGCCCAGTAACCGATGTGGTGGTAGCGGATGTCGCCCTTGCGGGTCTTCAGGCCTTCTCTGCCGCACGCCGCGTCGTCCCCCTTGGCCACGGGGTTGTGGCAGAAGACGACGGTGGACGCGTACTCCTTCTTGGGGACGTCCGGGTACGCGGGGTTGAACAGCTGACCGGGGGTCGAGCTGTTGGCGGGCGCCTCGTAGTACTTCGAGTGGCAGTCCATGCGCGCCTGCGCGGCGCCGACGGTCGCCGTCGCATCGCGACGGCACTCGGCCTCGCGCGAGGTGGCGAGCGCATCGGACATCGCCTCGTTCCAGATCGCGATCGACTTCTCGCTCGCGGGGAGGAGGTACTCCGGGATCGCAGCATCGGCGTGGAACGCGAGCTTGCGGACCTTCCGCTGCTCGTGCGGCATGGTGCACTTCTTCGCGTTCATGTCGCACGAGGAGTTGATCCCGTGCGTGTCGACGCAGACCTTGTTGCCTTCCGTGCGCTTGTTGTCGACGCCGCAAGCGGTGGGGAAGTGGCTCTTGTCCCACATGTTGTAGCGCTGGACGAGCTGGTGGAAGCCCTGGTCCACGATGCCGTACTGCTCGTCGTACGAGAAGCGCTGCAGGTCGATCGTGCCGACGATCTGCTGCTGCTGGCCGTCGGTCTCGAAGGCCTCGTAGTCGGTCGAGTCGGCGCCCGAGGGGACCTTCCAGAAGCTCGCGCGCATCGAGACTTCCTGGTCGTTGCACTCGATGCTGCCTTCCGTGTACGTCCCCTGATTCAGCATCAGGTTCTGCAGGAAGCAGTACGGCAGCTTGTAGCCGTAGTAGTCGACCGACTCGGCGCTCATCAGCCAGCGGTTCGTGACGTCGAAGTAGCCGGTGGAGAGCTCCGCGAAGTTCGAGGCCTCCGGCTTCTTCGGATCGTTCTCGAAGAACTGGATCGGCTTGAGGTGCGAATCGCCGAACGCCTTGCCGTACCAGAACATCCAGAAGTCGGGGTCGATCGAGAGATTGCGCGACCAGTCGACGCGGATGTACTCGCGGTCGTACCAGCGGGTGTCCGTCGTGTTCTCGTCGAGGATGTTGGTCTCTTCGCCGGTCGCCGGGTTGAACGTCCTCTGGATGTTGAAATGCCGCGTGATCGGCCATGCGCCGACGACCGCACCGTTGTTCGTCTTCCCGGCGATGCCGCCGTGGCCGTCGGCGCCTTCGGCGACCTCGTAGGCCTGGCGCGCGATGATGAACTGCTCCTGGATCTCGAAGCGCACGCGGCGCGTGAGATCCTGGTAGCCCTCGGACATCGCCGTGTTCGTGCGCGGGACACCGATGATGGTGTTGCGCATGTACCACTCGGGCGCGTCGACG
>JBKJQC010000138.1:0-4499 GCA_046593995.1 Polyangiales bacterium | reverse complement strand
GACGCCGCGATCGACCATCGCCTTCACGACGCTGTTCACGCGCTCTTGGGTGAGCTTGAGGTTGTAGTCGTGAAGGCGATGGTCGATCGCGGCGTCCACAAGGACCGCGTGCGCGCGAAGGGCTTCGGCGAGTACTGCCCGCTCGATCAAGGACACAACGAAGCGGCCTGGGAGAAGAACCGCCGCGTCGAGTTCAAGATCGTGAAGACGAAGGACGGCCCGACGGGCGTCGAGCTCGGTTGCTCACTGGCCGCGCAGAAGGGCGTGAAGAGCGATCCGGTCCCCTGAGAGTCGTCCGTCGTCAGTCGTCCGTCGTCAGCAAGCGACGAGACGAGAGACGAACCAGAGCCCCCGGCTCCCCACGAGGCCCGGGGGCTCGCGTTTTTGGCGTCCGAGCGGCACGGCGGTGACGGTCCGGCCAGGCATGCTGACGACCGACGACTGACGACTGACGACTCCACGTGACGTCCCGGCCGCGATCGACCTACACTCGCCACGCCATGGCCGAAGCCAACGAAGCCATTCAGGTCCTCCGCGCGCGCGTCGCGTCGATCCCTGCGGACCTGAAGGCACTGTTCGCGATCGTCGACGACGCGGAGCTCGACGACGATCTCCGCACGACCGGCGCCGCTGCGATCTTCTACAACCTCAACCCCGCCAACCTGATCCCCACGAAGGAAGGCGCGCTCGGCCTCGCCGACGACGCCATCGCGATCCGCTGCGCGCTCGATGCCGTGCGGAAGAAGAGCCCCGAGCGCGCGGCGAAGCACGCCGACGCAGCGCCCGAGACGTGGGACAACCTCGATCACGAGATCGAGCTCCTCGCCGGGATGCTCGGCGATCTGTGGGAGCCGCTCCGCGACGCCTGGCAGAACGTCGGGATGATGGAGTGGCGCGGCAAGAAGGCGAAGGACTGCGTCGCCGATCCGGAAGACTCGGCCTGGCTCTACGCCGCCGTCGACGAAGCCATCGCGCTCCGCGACGTGGACGAGCACGCGGTCATCCGCGAGGTGCAGAAGGCGCCCCTGCTCGCGAAGCTCGGAGCACGTCTCGCCACGAGGAAGTCCCGTCCGTGAACCACGCGCTCCCGCACTGGCTTTGGCTGGGGGGCGCGCTGGTGACGATGCCGGCGCTTCTCGCGGCCGGCTGCGGCGTCAAAGAGGACGTCACGCTGCTCGTGTCGACGCAGGGCCTTACCCTCACGAAGAGCAAGGGCGCGTTCGACTTTCGTCTCGATGGGACCGTCGACGTCGTCTTCGAGATGGGAAAGTACGCGGGCGACCCCGTCCGCGTGGAGGCGATCTCGCTCCAGCTGCAGCGCGGTACGACGCAGATCCTCCCGACGACACGCGTCGAGCCCCCCGCCGGCACGAGCTACCCGTTCGACCTCGCGCCTGGTCAGCGCCACGCCCTGAAGTACAAGATCACGAAGGACCAGCTCGTCGGCGACGACGCCACGGTGCTGTGCGCCGGTCCGGTGCGCGTGTCCGGCGTCGTGAAGCAGGTCGGCAAGCCCGAGATCCCGATCTTCTCCGATCCGATCCCGGTCGCCGGCTGTCCGTGAGCTGAGTAGCCGAGCGCGATTCTCGAACGCTCGGATTGAACACGGAGGCGCGGAGGCACGGAGGTCCGTGAAGTGCTGCCGCGCGCACCCAACCGCGTCTCGCCGGCGATCGCATCGAGGAGCGGACTCTCGGGCCAGGCCTCGAAGCGTCGCGATCGGCAGACTCTCGAGCCTCCGTGCCTCCGTGCCTCCGTGTTCAATCGATCAAGTACGCCGAGTTCGAGAATCGTGCTCGCCGATCTAGAGGATTGCGAACACACGCAGTCCGATGCTGCCGTCCGTCGCAGGCGTGACGCGCACGGGCTTGTCGTGGAGCGCGGGCACCAGGATCCCGAGCGCCGTCCCCGCGACCGCGCCGGCGAGCACGTCGGTCGGGAAGTGTTGTCCCCCGAGCACGCGGCCGACCCCGATGAAGGCCGACGCGGCGCCGCCGACGCCGAGCACGATCCACGGAGCCGCCGAGTGCGGATGACGTCGGTGGAGCGCGCCGAACGCAGCGCCCACCGCGGAGAATGCGCCGGCCGTGTGCCCGCTGAAGAACGAGAGTGAGCCGTTGCCGTCCTCGCGCTCCTCGAGCGGCGCGCGCTCGCCGTACATGAACGGTCGCGGCCTGCGCGTGCCGAGGTTCGAGACGATCGCCGAGACGTTCGCGAGCAGGATCGACTGCCCGACGATGACGAAGTCACCCGCGCCGGAGCCCCCCTGATCGATGAACGGTGAGGCGAGCATCCCGGTGAGCACGGTCGCGACGGTGATGTCCGACGCAGCGGTCCACGTCTTGTCCCACCGGCCTGCGGTCCCGCGATCGATCGCGTTCACGCCGCTCGCATCGCAGCGCGGGGCGCACCACGCGGGCGCGAGATCGTGACGGAGCACCCACCCCGACGCGATCACGGCGGCGAGGGCGGTGACCGGGAGGTCGATCTCGGGATCGAAGCGATACGCCGGCGCAGCGAGCGCGGCGGCGAGAACGAAGGCGCTCACTCAGCCACCGTACTGCACGCCGAGCGTGCATCGATACTGCAAGTACCCGAAGGGCACGCCGTCGAGCTGCGGGATGGGGAACGCCACGTCGGCGGGATCGATCAGGAGCGACGTGGTCCGCGAGATCGTCCACTCGAGCCCGAGGAAGTTCACCCCCACGTAGAGACCGGTGGATCCCGCCGGGACGCCGTACAACGCGAAGAGCGCCGTCGACGTGCCGAGGTGGACCGTCGAGCGGAGGTGGAAGCTCTCGGCGAGGAGCGGCCATCGTCGCGCGAGCGTCGCGTAGATGTTCAGCGCCCCCGGGCGGAGCCGTCCCGTGTTGAACGAGCCCCACGGGTTCCACTCGACGTCGAGGCCGACGAGCCAGCGCGAATCGAGCCGATAGCGACCGCCGAGCGAGCCTGCGAGCGCGGTGCGATCGATGGAGCCGCCCACGTTCGCCTGCACGCCGAGGCGCGGGCGATGCGTGGCCCACGCCTCGTGGGGATCGATGTCCTCGACGTGGGCGGCGGCCGCGGGACGCGAGAAGAGGAGACCGCACGCGAGCACGACCGCCACCGAGGCACACCGCGAGACGCGTCTCCTCCGGCGCGCGACGAACCCGAGCACCATCACGCCGAAGAAGAACGAGGGCACCCAACGTCCCGGGCGCGCGAGGCCGCAGCCCACGGCCTCGTCGGCGAGCGCACGCTCGGGCGCATCGCACCAGCCGTTCTCGGCGGTGCACCCAGGCTCATAAGCCATATATGTATCGAGGACCTCGAGCACCGCCTTCGTGCGTGCGACGCGATCTCCGGGGCGGAGCACCGCGCGCAACAGCGCCGTCGACGCCTCCACGGCGAGCACGTGCCGGCGCGTGCGCAGGGCATCGGCGTCGTCGCAGTCGTCGAGGAGTGACGCATGCGGGGGGCCGTCCCGCGCGTCGTCCGCGTGGTCTTCGACCGTGTCGACCCAGTTCAACACCACGGTGATCCGTCGGCCGTCGGGGGTGCGATAGCTGTGCGTGAAGGAGTCCTGCAGGGCATGGAGCGCCTGGCCGATGCGCACGTGGAACGTCGGCAGCCGCAGGAGCACGCGCCCGCGGAGGGCGAGCGAGACCCGAAGATCCATGCGTCGACTCGGATCCGGGTGACCGCCCTTCCCGAGCGTGTCTCCGGCGGCGAGCGCGCGATCGAGGATGTACGCGCGACAGCCGTCGAGCGCCGTCCGAGACCCCTCGGGGCCGTCGTCGGTCGGACGACGCAGACAGTGCTCGACCTGCCCGTTCGGATCGCCGTGGATCTGCGCGAGCTGGTCGACGTCGAGGAGGGTGCGTCCCTTGAGATCGTTGTCGCGCACGCCGTGCAGGAGCGACACGCCGGAGAGGTCGGCGAGGTCGTCCGGCACGGCGAACATGAGATCGTCGATCATGGCGCGCTCGTTGTCGTCGGGCGCGATCGGCGGGACGTTTTCGCGCACTGCCCGGAGCGCGTCGACCGTCACCGACTCGTGGCAGCCGGCGCTGAACGCCGTGTCGAGCGTGTAGGCGCTCGCGACCGAGGGGACGGTCACGAAGAGCACCAGCGCGCCGGCGAGGAGGAGCGACCGCACGGAGCGATGCTACCCCGTAACCGCGGCGATCCCGTACCGTGTACGCGAGATGGGCCCGCTGATCGCGCAGGTCATGTCGTACGAGGAGGCCGGCGCTGGAGCAGACGAGTCGGACTGCGACCGGCTGACACGCCATCGCGAGCGCTCGTCCGTTCTCGCGCGCTTCCGCGCGACGGGACAGCTCGGGGCGGCGAAGCTCCCCGAACGCGCGCTCGGCTTCGCCGCGAACCTCGGCCTCGGGTTCGACGTGATGCGCGTCGAGCGCGCGTGCCGCCCGTCTCTGATGGGGGGCGGGATGCTCGAGGAGAAGCCGGTGCTGCGCACGTCCTTAGGTCCGTGGACCGACGGCACGCTGATC
>JBKJQC010000062.1:0-4760 GCA_046593995.1 Polyangiales bacterium | reverse complement strand
CTCGGTGGGCTTGCCGTCGCGGAGGATGTTGACGCGAATCTCGCTCGCGACCGCGAGGGACTTGAAGGCCTTGTCGGCCTCGTAATCACGCTCGATCGGGAAGCCATTCACGCGCGTGACCACGTCGCCGGGGTGGAGATCGACGCCCGTCCACATGCCGCCGTGCAGCTGGACGACCTTCCATCCGACGAACTTCCCCGAGACGAGCGAGGCCTCGACCTCGCCGTGCGCGAGGAACTTCCCGAGGCCGTCCTTGATCGCAGCGTCTACCGAGCTGCGCGTGACGCTCTCGGTCGGCTGGGCTTCGGCCGGAGGTCCGGGAGGCGCCGCGGGCTTGGCGGCGGACGCGGGGGAGGCGGCGGGAGGAGTCTCTCCGCCGCAGCCGGTGACACTGGCAGAGAGCACCGCGCAGAACGCGAGCAGGAGGAGCGAGCGCATGGGAGTACCCGTGGTCTACCGAGCGGAGGGCCCGCGGGCAAAAAGAAGCGTCCAAAAAGCGTCCAGAAAAGGCGAGGGCCCGGTCCCATGGAGACCGAGCCCAGGCGTCCGACGTCGAGATCAGCCCTTCTTGGAGGCCTTCTTCGGCGCGCCCTTCTTCTGCGTGGTCTTCCTGACGGAAGAGGCGCGCGCGGCCTTGGTCTCGACCTTGGCGACCGGCTTCTTCGGCGCGGCCTTCTTCGCGGCGATGCCTTCCGGCGTCTTCGCGGCGGCCTTCTTCGCGATGCCGTTCGCCTTTGCCGTGAGGCTCTTGAAGGCGTCGTACAGGCGGGGGACGGGCCAGCTCTCCATCGACGCCTTGTAGCCCGCGTCCTTCGTGCGGCCGGCGGCCTCGACGACGGCGTCGATCAGCTTCCCGCGCGTGCCCCACTTCGCCTTCACCGTGGTGAAGGTGTCGATCAGGCGGAGGAGCTTCGCGTTCGAGATGCGCGCGAGGCCCTTGTCCTTGTTCTCGCGTCCGACCCACAGGTCATCGGTCACGAACTCTTTCACGGCGTCGACGAGCTTGGACTTCTCGCCGAACTTGTCCTTCACGATCTGCGCGGGGCTCTTGGACATCGTTCGTCTCCTCGATCTACCTGGATGGGCAGACACGGTTTGCGTGGGGTCACCCACGCGTGGGTCACGACCGGCGACGGACGATTCCGTCGAACCGGGGCCGCGGGCTGTAGCACGGGTCGTCGAGTACCGCGACCGGCTCCTTTTCGTGCTTCTCCGCGATCTGTGAATGCGGAGCTCGACGCACCGTCCTAACCTCGGTCCGCTCGTCACGCTTCGGGCACCAGAGGAAACCGCATGCGCTTCGTCCACCTCGTCCTTCCGTTGTCGCTCCTCTCGGCGTGCGTGATTCGCACGGGGCCTGGCGCAGCTTCGGGTACGCAACCGCCGCCGCCGCCTCCCGCCGCAGGAGCGCCCGCCGCAGGAGCGCCCGCCGCAGCAGCGCCCGCAGCCGCAGCGCCGGCGCAGCCCGCTCCGCAGCCGACGGCGGCCCCGGCGCCGCCCGCAGCGCCACCCCCCGGAAAGGTCGCGATGGGACCGACGCCGCTCACGCCGCTCACGCCGATCACGCCCGCGGCCCCGCCAGGTGGCAAGCCCGGACAGGTCACCGGCGCGCCCGCCGGCGGGGTCGATCCCGGCACGATGGCTCCTCCGGCCGCGCAGCCTCCGGTCTCCGAGCCGCCGGCAGTCGCGGGTCCGCCGGCTGCGGTCGCACCGAACGTCTCGAGCGGCCAGCCGCCGAACCTCAAGCCTGGCGCGCCCGCTGCGTACTGGGTCTGGCGCGACGCCGCGGGCGTGTGGCACGTCCGCACGACGACCGCGGGGAAGCTGCACCGCTTCCAGGGCAAGGTCACCGGTCAGAGCGGCGATCCGATCGAGGTGAAGGCCGTGAAGGCCGAGATGAGCGATCGCTTGAAGGCGATGCCGAAGCAGATCCTCTTCGCGTTCGACACCGCCGGTCACATGGACGGGTTCGACTTCCGCATCAGCGACGGCAAGTGCGCGACGTTCCACTTCGTGCAGAACGACGGGAAGAAGATCTTCGTCGGCTCGTCCGAGGCGCAGCCGCCGAAGCAGAACTTCACCGTCTGTCCGTGATCCGCGCGTAGATCTGGCCGGGGCCGAGCCATCCTCGCTCGATGATGCGCGTGGGCATGCGCTCGGCCTCGCCGTTCTTCGGCGCGAGCGACGCCATGAGCGCGAGCTCTTGCTCGGTGTACATGCGACGCATCGACACGAACGAGTCGTGGAGGAACGGCACGCTGCCGCGACCGAGCGCTGCGCTGAGCGCGGTGACCATCACGAGCGCGAAGGGGTTCCGCTCGCCGTCGACGATCACCGCGCCGTGACGCGCGACCGAGGCCGCTTCGGCGAGCATACGGGAGACCATCCCCGCCGGGAAGTGATGGATGGTCTGCGTGCAGCAGACGATGTCGATCGGCCCGACCTTTGCGGGGAGGTCGCGGAGATCGAGCGCGTCCTGCGCGAGGAAGTCGATCGCGTCCTCGTGCATCGCGAGCTTACGCGCGTGCGTGCGGCCGATCGCGAGGTACTCGGGCGCGAGATCGGTCGCTATGACGCGGACCTTCCCCTCGCGCGCGCCGAAGCGGAGAGCGAGGGCGACCGCGAACATCGCGTGTCCGCTCGCGAGATCGACGATCGTCGGCCGCTCGACCCCGGCCGCGCGCGCGCGCTCGACCATCGGCGCGATCGCGGCGAAGAACGCGTCGTAGTTGCCGATCGCCTCGTTGAGCCGATCGAGCCGATCGAGCGTACGGATCCGGAGCGTTTCGTCGAAGCCGGGATCGTCGAGCCACTCGGGCGTGTTCGCGTAGAGCGCGCGATCGATGACGTGCGCGACGCGCTCGAACCGCGTCCGCGCGCCGCGTGACTCGGCGTCGCCCCGGAGCTCCGTCGTGGCGCGCGCGACGAGCCCGTCGAAGAGCGCGATCGCCGACGCATCCCGCGCACGCACCCGCGGCCCGAGCTCCGCCGCCTGTTCGCCGAACCGCGACAGGACGTCCCCGAGCGCGCGCTCACGAGCGGCCGAGTGCAGAGCGCGGAACGGAGGCCCCTGCCAGAACCGCTGCGACGCGCGCGTGGCACGGATGGTCAGCGGATCGAGGACCGGATCGAGGACCTTCGCGAACGGGAGCAGCGGATCGAGCGCGGCGGCGAGGCCTGACGGCATGGCCGTCGAGGGTACCTCACCGCCGCCGGCTCACCGCTCTCCGTCTGGGGGCAATCAGCGCTTGTCGGCGAGCGCGCCGAGGCGCTCGCCGATGCGAGGGATCCAGATCCAGCCGAAGACCATCACGAGGATCATCACGACGAAGATGATCTCCCCGCGCGACATCCCGAGATAGCTCACGCCGGAGCCTCGCTCTTGTCGTCCTTCGGCTTGTCGTCGGTCTTCTCGGTCTTGCTCGAGGAGATCTTCGCGGAGGGGCGCTCGGGAGTGGTCTTCGAAATCTCCTCCTTCGACACCGCCGGCTCGTCCACGGCGTCCGCCTTCGCATCCGCCTTCGCGTCCGCCTTCGCATCCGCCTTCGCGTCCGCCTTCGCACCCGCGTCCGCGTCCGCCTTCGCCTTCGCGTCGCCCTTCTCGGACGAAGCGGGAGCCTCTTCCTCCTCTTCTTCGTCCTCGGCCGTCTCCTTCGGCGGCCACTCCTCACCGCGCTCGAGGGCGGCCTCCATCTCGAGGAGCTCGGGGACGCCGGGGCCGAGGTCGCCTGCGCGCACGGGATCGCCGAGCGCGAGGTCGAGGCCACGGCGGTAGTAGGCCGCGGCGGCGGCGCCGGTGACGAGCGCGATCCACTGCGAGGTGGAGAGCTGGATCATCTCGACGACCGAGAACCGGTTCGCCGGCTTCATGAGCATGAAGACCGCGAACGGGATCAGGATCGAAGCCACGCGCGCGAGGACTCGGTACTTCTCGACGACCATGTGCGAGAGGCCGAAGACGAAGGCGAGGGCGAGCACCATCAGCGACGCCGGATAGATGACGTGCGGCTCGAAGTGCGGCCCGTAGGTTCCGCGCTCGGCGTCGTCACGGACGATTTCGAGGAGGAAGCGGAGCACGCCGTAGCCGAACGTGAACGTGAGGAACATCTCGCCGCGGAAGAACGGCTCGCCGCGCGCCTCGCGCTCCTTCTGCGTCTTACGGGCCCAGAAGAGGACGCCGAGGAGGAAGAGACCGCAGAGCGACTCGTAGAGCTGCGTCGGGTGGACGGGCAGCGAGTGGTGCAGATCGCGGACCTGGGGGAACGACTCGGTGTGCTGGACCCACGCGGGCGAGCCGCTGAGGATCTGCGGCTTCACGTTCGGATCGCCGTAGGCCGCGCGGAGGCCGACTTCGTCGAGGAACTTCCCCGCCTTGTGATCGTAGTGCCACTCGGGGAACGTCCCGAGCTTCACGAGCCACTTCGGCGCCTTCTCGGTGAGAGGCTTCCCGAAGTCGCAGCCGAACAGGTAGCAGCCGATGCGCGTGAAGAGCAGACCGCTCGCGAGCGACGGCACCGCCGCATCCGCCCAGGCCATCAGGCGCACGCGGCGTCGCCAGCAGTAGTACCAGCTGCCGATGAACCCACCGAGGAAGCCGCCGTACGCGACGAGACCGCCGGAGCGGATCGCGAGGTAGTCCTTCCAGGTGTGGAACTCGCTCAGGTTCGTCAGGATGTAGAGGAGGCGCGCCCCGACGATCGCGCAGATCGCCGTGAAGACGTAGTTGTTCGCCATCGTCTCGCGCGGCAGGCCGTCCTGCT
>JBKJQC010000045.1:0-18491 GCA_046593995.1 Polyangiales bacterium | reverse complement strand
TTCGAGCAGCCGCCGAAGTCGGGACCTCCGTCCGCCGCCGTGCCGTCGCTGTTGCCGTCGATCGCAGCGTCGGCGGACGGTGCGCCAGTCTCTTCGACGGACGCCGAGCATGCGGTGACAGCGGCGAACGCGAGACACACGATGCGCGACCTCATCGGCAGATCCTAGCCGCCCTGCTACCATGCCGCACCGTGTCGAACACGAATCCGGCCGCGAACACGCTGGTGGCGCCGCTCCTCGAGCGGCTCCTCGCGCGCGAAGATCTCGACGGACCGAGCGTGGAGCGACTGTTCGGCGCCATCTTCGACGGCGAGCTCACGCCGTCGCAGATCGCCGCCATCGTGATCGCGCTCCGCGCCAAGGGGGAGACCGACGGCGAAATCGCGGCCGCCGCCCGGGCGCTCCGTGCTCGCGCGGCCCTCGTGCGTCCTTCGCTCGCCGCGGGCGCGCCGCTCCTCGACACGTGCGGCACGGGGGGGGACGGAGCCTCGACGATCAACGTGTCCACCATCGCGGCGATCGTCGCGGCGGCGTGCGGAGTCACGGTGGCGAAGCACGGCAACCGCGCGGTCTCGTCGCGCGCCGGGAGCGCGGACGTGCTCGAGGCGCTCGGCATCCCGCTCGCGCCCGACGACGCGACGACGGGCGTGGTGACCGCGGGCGAGTTCGACGAGCGGCTGCGGCGATCGATGGCCGAGGTCGGGATCGCGTTCCTCTTCGCGCCCCGTCACCACGGAGCGCTGCGCCACGCCGCTGCCACGCGTCGCGAGCTCGGCGTGCGCACGATCTTCAACCTGCTCGGCCCGATCGCGAATCCCGCCGGCGCGACCCATCAGCTCATCGGCGTCTTCGACGATCGGCGCCGCGCGACGCTCGCCTCGGTGCTCCGGCTCCTCGGGACGACGCGCGCATGGGTCGTCCACGGGAGCGCCTGCTCGGGCGCGCCGCGCGGGCTCGACGAGGTCTCACCGTGCGGCGACACGTTCGTCACCGAGCTCGCCGACGGGGAGCTGCGCGAGCGCGTGGTGCACCCGCGCGACGCAGGGCTCGAGCCGATCGCTCTCGAGGCCCTCGCCGGAGGGAGCGCCGAGGACAACGCGAACGTCGCGCGCGCGATGCTCGACGGCGAACGGAGCGGCGCGCGTGACGCGGTGGTCCTCAACGTCGCCTGCGCGCTCCACGTCGCGGGCGTCGCCGGCGATCTCCCCGAAGGGCGGGCGCGCGCAGAGGCCGCGATCGACCGCGGCGACGCCAAGCGCACGCTCGACCGGTGGCGCGCGCTCATGCGTGGCGAGCGCGAGGAGGCGCCGTGACGGTGCTCGACGAGATCCTCGCGGCGACACGCGCCGAGTGCGACGCGCTGCGTTCGGCGTTGCCCGAGGACGTCAGGCATACGCCGATCGACGTGGCCGGACGGCTCGGGCGCGGTCCGTCCGATTCGCTGCGGCTCATCGCGGAGATCAAGCTCCGCTCCCCCTCGGCAGGGCCGCTCTCGCGTGGGCTCTCGGTCTCCGCGCGCGCCGAGGTCTACGCGCGCGAGGGTGCGGCGATGATCAGCGTTCTCGTGGATCGCCGACACTTCGACGGCGGCTATCACCACCTCGCCGAGGCGCGCGCCGCGGTCACCGTTCCGCTCCTCGCGAAGGGCTTCACGATCGACGAGCTCCAGATCGAGGCCGCGCGCCGCGCCGGCGCCGACGCGATCCTGCTCATCGTACGCATCCTCGACGACGCGCGACTCCGCGCCCTCCACGACGCTGTGCGCAGAGCGTCGCTCACGCCCATCGTCGAGGTGATCGACGAAGGAGAGCTCGCCCGGGCGCTCGCGCTCGACGCACGCGTCATCGGCGTGAACGCACGCGATCTCTCGACGCTCGTGATGGACGGAGCACGTGCGTCGCGCGTGCTCGGAGCCGTCCCGCCGGATCGAGTGGCGCTCTGGTTCTCCGGTATCTCCACCACCGACGACGTGATCCGCGTCGCGACCGGGGACGCGCGGACACCCGACGGGGCGCTCGTCGGCGAGGCGCTGATGCGACGGGACGATCCGGCCGAGCTCCTTCGTGCTCTGGTCGGGACGGCAGCGAACGTCGCCACGGCGCTCCCGAGCTCGAGTGGGACGCGCTAGGCTCTCTCCCGTGCCCCGTTGGTCCGCCGCCGCGCTGCTCACGCTCCTCGCGTGTGGCGCATGCGGTGACCGTGAGCGCGCGCAGCCGTTCGTCGCCGTCGGCCTCGACGCCGGCAAGGTCGAGGACGCGCCGGGCTCACCGTTCGATCTCGGCACACCGGACAGCGCGATCAACTGCAGCGCCGGGCCAGAGGCGGGCGTGTGCGCGTGCAAGGAACTCGGGCAGAAACCCACGTCCGTCTACCTCATCGTCGATCGCTCCGGCTCGATGTCGGACTTCGGCGGCGGCGCCGAGAGCAAGTGGGACGTCATCCGCGCTGCGTTGGTCGACCCCACGCGCGGCGTCCTCCGCACGCTCGGCGCACGCATCAGCATCGGTCTCGCCATCTACCCCGGCCCGTTCACGACCAACGGGTGCACGCCGGGTATCGAGGTCGTGTCGCCGCGCATCGGCTCGAAGGCGTCCTACGACGAGGTGATGCTGACGTTGCAGGCGCAGCCAGTCGGGGGCGCGACGCCGACGGCACCCACGCTGCGGGTGCTCGCGAACCGCATCAAGTCGTTGCCCAAGCCGACGTTCGTGCTGCTCGCCACCGATGGTGCACCGAACTGCGGCGAGACGACGTGCGGTATCGATCGCTGCTCCCACAACATCGAGCGCACGCCACTCGCGAACGGCGGCTTCTGCGACGAGTCGATCAACTGCTGTGATCCGACGAAGGTCATGAACGGATCGTGGGCCGCCTGCGTCGACGCCGACGCGACGACGAGGGCCGTCGCCGATCTCGCAGCCAACGGGGTGAGGGTCTTCATCTTCGGGGCACCCGGCGTCGGTCCCTACGGCAAGGATCTCGACGCGCTCGCGGTCGCCGGCGGGACCGCGCGCGAGAACGTCCTCCCCGGCGAGCCCCTCTACTACGCGGCCACCGCGAACTCGCACGAGTCGTTCGCCAAGGCCCTTGGCGCGGTCGCCGCGAAGATCATCGACACCTGCGTCATCACCCTCGAGAATCCGCCCGAGGACAAGGGCATCACCAACGTGATCATCGACGGCACGGCGATCCCGGCCGATCCCGTGGACGGCTGGGCATGGAGCGAGGACGGCACCACCGTGGAGCTCCGCGGAAAGACCTGCGCGAAGGTGAAGGCCGGCGAGGTCGGCTCCGTGCAGGTCGCGGTCGGATGCAAGACGGTCACGCGCTGACGGAGACGAGCACGAACGAGAACGGCGGCGGTGCGTGATGCACAACCGCCGTTCGCGTCACGGTTCGCTGGAGCTCAGTGCTGCGGCTCGCCCGTGCACTCGCCCGCCGCGCTGATGTAGCCCTTCGACCAGCCGTCGGTCGCCGAGCTCGCGCGCACGGAGGCCTCGAACATGCACTTGTTGCTGAAGGTGCTCGCCTCGTTCGAGCGCACGCCGCCGCACACCGGGGCGTACTCCTTCGTGCAAATCATCGAGTCCGTGCAGGCGCCCGGGAGGACCGTCCCGTCGACTGCGCCCGACTGCAGCGCGATCCACGCGTTCGCCTCGGAGACGGAGGCAACCGTCTTCACGTAGTAGGCACCGACCGGAGACGCCGGATCCTGGCGGAGCCAGTACGTCGCGCAGGTGGGGGTGCCCGTGGCGCACGCGCCCTGGGTCGACGACGCGGTCGCCTCGCCGAATTCGCCGGCCTCGGCGATGACGGCGCGCTTCAGCTCACACGCGTTGCCGAACGTGCGCGCGGCCGTCCAGTTCACGGCGACGCCGCAGACCGGGGCGTACTCCTCGGTGCAGACGTAGTTCGCGGCGACCACGTTGCAGGACGCGAGGCTGAGGCCCCACGAGCCGCCCTGAGCGTTCGCATCGCCCCACGCGTTCGCTTCGGCGTACTGGCCGGGCGCGAAGTTCTTCGCCATCACGCGGCCGGTGGTGACGCCGTCGATCTGGACGCAGAGCGCGCGCGCGACGCAGGCGCTCGCCTCGCACTGTTCGCCCAGCGCGCAGTCGGTGTTCGCGGTGCAGGCACCGTCGACGAAGCGGTTGTACGTGCCGGTGGTGCCGAACGCGCCCACCAGCTTGGTGGTCGACGCGACGCGGAACCAGCGGGTGACGCGCCCGTCGAACGAGCGGGTCTGCACGTAGCGGACGCCCGTGTACACGTTGATGTAGACGGCCCAGCGGCCCGCATCGCCCGACGCACACCCTGCGGCGATGCAGCGGATGCCGGTGTCGAACGTGTACGTGTCGTCCTTGTTCAGCGACACGACCGGGTACTTCGAGTCGGCGGCGCGGTACTGGCCGACGAGCTTCGCGCCGAACGCGGAGAGCGCGTCGCTCGCCTGGAGGGTCGACGGATCTTCGTCGGCGTCTCCGACGGACTGCGCGGCGCAGCCGGTGAGCACGAGCGACGAGGCGAGAACGAGCGCGGAGAAGCGAGTGAACATGTTTCGGCCCTCTTTCGGGGGTTGAATGGTGAGTTGGGGTGCGTCTTACTCCGCCCTCCACCTACCGCACAAGGCCGAAGCGCAGGGTCGCTCGACGCGGCAGCTCTCGTTCGTCGCGCGACTTGCGCGCGATCAACGGCGGCGTCGTCGCCGCGCGACGGAGATCGCGAGCACCGTGAGCGAAGCGGCCCGCGCGTACCGATCGCCCTCGCGGTGTCCGAGCTCGCAGTGACAGGCACCGTGACGTGATGCGGGTGTCGACGCAGACGCTCTTGGCGCCGCGCTAGGATGCAGGCCCCGATGCCCACCCTCTCCGAGAAGACCGCCCGCGTGCACGCGCACGAAGACGGCTCGCTGCGGCTCGCGGTCGTCGCCGACACGCACTCGGCGCCGCACCCCGCGACCGCGAAGCTACTCGCGGCGCTGAAGCCGGACGGGATCGTCCACGCCGGCGATATCGGCGATCTCGCGGTGCTCGACGGCCTCGCGGCCATCGCCCCCCTGTTCGCGGTCCGAGGGAACATCGACGTCCATGCGCCCGAGGTCCCCGACCTGCTCACGGTGGAAGTCGTCGCTGCCGGTACGGCGCAGACGCTGTTGCGGATCCTCGTGATGCACATCGCGGTGAACGGGCCGAAGCTCCGCGCCGACGCGGCAAGGCACGCGCACGCACGCAAGGTCGACCTCGTCGTCTGCGGCCACTCGCACGTCCCACTGATCGCGCGCGATCGCGAGGTGACCGTGTTCAACCCCGGATCCGTCGGACCGCGTCGCTTCGGCTTGCCCATCGTTTTTGGAACCATCGAAATGACCGCCAGCGCCGTGCGGCTCGCGCACTACGACTGCGAGACGGGCACGCGTTGGACGCCGCGCTGAGCTAGGCTCGGCGCATGGGGAACGCCGCGCGACTCGGGGTGCTGATCGCGAGCATCGTGATGACCTGCGCGGCGTCGAGCCACGCACAGCAACAACAACAGCAGCAACAGACGCAGCCGCCGCCGTATTACCCGCCCCCGCCCCAGCAGCCGCAGCCGTACTACCCGCCGCAGCAGCAGCAGTATTACCAGCAGCCGCAGCAGCCGTATTACAACGGCCCGGAAGAGATGAAGTACCGCGACGGGGATCCGATCCCGCCCGGGTACCACGTCGACACGCGCATGCGGAAGGGCCTCGTCATCGCAGGGTCCGTGATCACGGGTGTGCCGTGGTTGATCGGCCTACCGACGGCGCTCGGGAGCGAGACCTCGGCGGACCGCTGGCTCCTCGTCCCCGTCATCGGCCCCTGGGGCGACTACGCCTCGCGCCCGAAATGCCAGGACACCGACACCGCGTCCGGCGCATTCGACTGCGTGGGAGAGGGGCTGATCCGCGCGCTCTTGGTGCTCGACGGCATCCTCCAGACCACCGGCGCGATCCTGTTCACGGTCGGCATCGCCGCCGAGAAGACGGTCCTCGTCCGCAACGACGTCGCGATCGTGCACGAGACGAAGCGTACCGTGAAGTTCCTTCCGAGCCGGGTCGGCCCGAACGCCTTCGGGCTCACCGCGTTCGGCGAGTTCTAGACCGCCGCGAACGTCGTCGACAGCTTCGTATCGAGCTCGCCGTCGCGCAGCCGGGGCGCGCGCTTCACCTCGCGACGAGCAGCGCGACGTCGGCCGACCCGTTGAGCGTGTCGGCGGCCACCGACGAGCGAGTGGCTACGCCTCGGCCATCGACGTGGTAGGCGCTCGTCCAAATGGCAACGCGTCTCTCCCGCTTCGACCCGCACCTCCCGCAGTTCCGCCGTCGCCTGGCGATGTGGCTCTTCACGACGGCGGTCGTGTTCGCGGTCGGCGCATGCAGCGACGGGACCGCTGAAGGGCCGATCGATGAGGACGGAGGCGCGGACATCGGCTCCGACTTCGGCTCCGACTTCGGCTCCGACCTCGGAACGGACTCCGAAACGGACTCCGGAACGGAAGCGGGCGGCTCCGACAGCGGATCCGGCGACGGCGTCGCCACCGACATGGGCGCGGAGGTCGATGCGGAGCCGGGCGACGGCGACGCCTCGCCTGGCGACGGCGGGCTGATGCCCGTGACGTGCGCGGCAGGAACGTGGGACCACGACGGCGATGCCTTCACGGCGTGCGTCTCATGGTCGAACTGCGCAGCGGGCACGCACGTCGTGGGCGCGCCTTCGGCGACCGCCGATCGAATCTGCACCGGGTGCGCGAGCGGGAGCTTCGTCTCGACGACGAACGCGACCAGCTGCACCGTGTGGAGCACCTGCGCCGCGGGCACCTTCGTGAGCACCGCGGGCAGCGCGATCGGAGACCGTCAGTGCACGCCGTGCGCCGAGGGCACGATCGCCTCGTCGCCGAACCAAGCGGCGTGCACGCCGCTGAACGCGTGCCTCGCCGGCACCGAGCAGACGGTCGCCGGTACCACCACGACGCCGCCGACGTGCGTCGCGTGCGAGGCTGGCACCCATTGCGCCGGCGGCACGACGCCCAAACAAGCGTGTGCGAGCGGCAGCTGGGACCACGACGCAAACTCCGCCACGGCGTGCGCCGCGTGGACGGCGTGCGTCACCGGCCAAACCGTGACCAGCAACGGCAGCGCGACGGCCGACCGGGTCTGCACGGACATCGACGAGTGCGCCACGAATCACGGCGGATGCAGCGTATTCGCCGCCTGCACGAACACGCCGGGCACGCGCACGTGTGCTTGTCGGGTCGGCTACACCGGTGACGGATTCACCTGTCGCCGCACCAACCTCGTCGCGAACAACGACTTCGTCGACTCCGCGGGCTCGTGGGTCGTCGAGGGGACCTGTGCGGGCGAGACGCAGTTCGTGACCGACGACGCCGTGCACGGCCGCGTGCTCGGCCTCTATCTCGGCGGCGGAACGGGCTGCACCACGACGAAGTACTGGCAGGCGATGGCGCTCGACGTCGGTGCGACGGCCAGCGTGCGCGTGCGCGCGGACGTGAAGATGATGAGCTCCGGCAACTACACCGGGCCGGTGAACCTGCGCGTCTACGCCGGCAACACGTCGCCGTACAACCAGACGCTCGTCGGCAACCACGTGTTCTCGCCGGGCGCCCTCTCCGAGAGCAACGCGCTCGCCTCCACGACCTCGTTGCCGCTCGGCACCTGGTACTCGTGGACCTCCAACGACCTGAAGCCGCTGATCCCCGCGGGCACGCAGTACCTGCGCGTCGAGCTGTGGATCCAGGGCAGCGGCGTCTATGGTTGGGCGCGCGTCGACAACGTGCTCGTGATCGCCAACGACGCCTCCGCACCGACGGTCTCCGCGACGACGACGCCCGCGACCGGCCACCCGCCGGTGAACGCGACGCTCGCCGGGACGTGCGCCGACGGCACTTCGAGTTGCTCCGGGTCGTGGTGGGACTTCGGCAATGGCCCGAAGGAGTCCGCCACGGCCGGCGGCGGCAGCACCGCGAGCGGCGATGCCGCGACCTTCAGCTTCGCCGACCCGGGCACCTACACGATCAGCTACAGCGCGGAGGACAGCGACGGCGCTGCGCGCTCCTCGTTGGTCACGGTGCAGGCCGTCAACCTGGCGCCCACCGTCGCCATCGTCGCGACGCCGCCGACGGGGCCCGCGCCCCTGGCAGTGCAGTTCACGGCCACCGTCGGCGACGACGGGGCGGTCCCCGGGTACGCCTGGACGTTCGGCGACGGCACGACGTCCACGGCGACGGCCCCGGCGAAGACGTACGCGACGCCCGGCACCTACAATGTGTCGCTCACCGTCACCGACGACCTCGGCGCAACGGCGACCACGAGCTACGTGATCGTCGTGACGACCGGCGACGGCCAGGTGGCGAACGGCGGCTTCGCGAACGGCCTCGCAAGCTGGGTTCTCGAGGGGAGCTGCAAGGGCGAGACGGCGGTCGCGACCGACAACGCCACGCACGGGAACGCGCTCGGGCTCTCCCTCGGCGGCGGCGGGGGCTGCACGCCGACGAAGCTGTGGCAGGTGGTGCCGATCGACGTCGACGCTGCGTCGAGCGTTCGCATCCGCGCCGACGTGAAGATGATGCAGGCCTCGGGGTACATCGGCGCGGTCAACCTGCGCGTCTACGCGGGCAACGGCTCGCCGTTCACCCAGACGCTGGTCGCAAACCACGTGTTCAGCCCCGGCGCACTCAGCGAGAACCACGCGCTCGCTGCCACGACGTCGCTCCCGGTCGGCGCCTGGTACGGGTTCACGAGCAACGACTTCAAGTCGCTCGTCCCCGCCGGCACGCGCAACCTGCGCATCGAGTGGTGGGTGCAGGGTAACGGCGTCTACGGCTGGGCGCGGATCGACAACGTGAAGCTCGTCGTCGGGGACGCGGCCATGCCGGTGCCCTCGCTCGTGGCGACGCCGACCAGCGGACACGCGCCTCTCTCCGTGGCGTTCACCGGCAACTGCAGCGACGCCGACGGTTCGTGCGTCTCGAGCTCCTGGGACTTCGGCGACGGTGCCGTCGACTCGAGCGCGACCGGCGGCGGCAGCGGCTCGACGTCGGCGACACCGACCTTCGTCTTCGCGACCCCGCGGGCGTACACCGTCAGCTTCATCGCCGAGGACGACAAGGGTGCTGCGCGCACCGCCTTCGCGACCATCACCGCCCAGAACCAGGCCCCCACGGTGAGCGTCACCGCCACCCCGGCGTCCGGCGCCGCGCCGCTCTCGACGCTGTTCGGCGCCACGGTGACCGATCCCGACGGCGACACGGTCTCGTACGCATGGAGCTTCGGCGACGGCACCACGTCGACGCTGGCGAACCCCACCAAGGGGTACTCGAACCCCGGGACCTACAACGCGAGCCTCACGGTGACCGACCCGTTCGGCGCCACCGGCAGCGTGTCGACGATCGTGGTCGTGACCGGCACGTCGAAGATCACCAACGGCTCCTTCGCGTCGAGCCTCGCGGGATGGGTCGTCGACGGGAGCTGCAAGAGCGAGACACAGATGATCACCGACGACGCGAACCACGCGCAAACGCTCGGGCTCTACCTCGGTGGTGGCACGAGCTGCACGCCGACGAAGGTGTGGCAGGTCGCCCCCGTCGACGTCGCGGCGCAGACCAGCGTGCGCGTCCGCGCCGACGTGAAGATGATGAAGTACTTCAGTTACACCGGGAACGTGAATCTGCGGGTGTTCGCCGGCGCGACGCCGAACGCGACGACGCTCGTCGGCAACCACGTCTTCTCCGTCGGCGCGCTGTCCGAGAACGGCGCGCTCGCGGGCACCACCTCGTTGCCGCTCGGCACCTGGTACGCGTACACCTCGGACGACCTGAAGCCCTCGATCCCCGCAGGCACGCAGCATCTACGCGTCGAGCTCTGGGTGCAGGGCGGGGGCGTCTACGGGTGGGCGCGCATCGACAACGTGAAGGTGGTGCTCGACGACGCCGCCGCGCCGGTGGTCGCGTTCACCGCGACGCCCAACAGCGGCTCTGCGCCGCTGACCACGAGCTTCACCGGCACGTGCACCGACGTCGACGGTTGCGGCACCGGCAGCTGGGACCTCGGCGACGGCACGACCGACTACCTGACCGCTGGTGGCGGCACGAGCGCATCCGGCGCCACCACGTCGAACACCTTCACGGGCAACCGTACGTACAACGTGAGCTACACGGTGGAGGACGCCAAGGGGGCCGCGCGCACGTTCATGGCGAGCGTATCGACCGTGAACGCGCCGCCGAGCGCCGCGATCTCGGCCACACCGTCCGCGGGTCAGGCTCCGCTGGTGGTGCAGTTCACCGCGAACGCCGCCGACTCCGACGGCACGATCGCCTCGTACGCATGGAGCTTCGGCGACGGCACCACCTCGACGGCCGCGAACCCGTCGAACACGTACAACACCCAGGGCACCTACAACGTGTCGCTCACGGTGACCGACAATCAGGGCGCGATCGCCACTTCGACGTATGCGATCATCGTCTCACCATGAAGTTCAGCGCTCTTCGGTGCGTACCGCCCGTTCGCACGAGGTCCGGTGCGTTCACCGTTTGCGTTCGGCGCTGGGAGAATCCGGGCGGCTTCAGGACGTGAGGCCTCGGTGTCAGGGCGAGAGGCGGTTCAGCATCCGGGCGAAGGGGATCGTCTCGCGCACGTGATGCAGGCCGCAGGTCCACGCGACGGTGCGCTCGATGCCGAGGCCGAAGCCCGCGTGGGGGAAGGAGCCGTAGCGACGCAGATCGAGATACCACTCGAACGCGTCCATCGGCAGCTTGTGGTGCTGGATGGCGCTGATCAGCGTCTGCAGATCGTCCTCCCGCTGACCGCCGCCGATGATCTCGCCGTACCCCTCGGGGGCGAGCACGTCCATGTTCAGGGCGAGGGTGGGATCGCTCGGATCACGCTTGAAATAGAAGGCTTTGAGGTCCATCGGGTAGCGATGGACGATGACCGGGCGATCGAACTGTGACGAGATGACGGTCTCTTCGTCGCCGCCGAAGTCGTCGCCGACCTTCGCCTCGGGGTGGCCGTTCTTCTGCAGGATCTCGATCGCCTGGTGGTAGGTGATGCGCGGGAACGGCGAGGTCACCTTCTCGAGCTTCGTGGTGTCGCGCTCGAGGATCTTAAGCTCCTCTTTGCGCGTCTCGAGCACGCGCGCGACGATGAAGGCGAGGAAGTCCTCCGCGAGCTTCATGTCCCCTTCGAGGTCCATGAAGGCCACCTCCGGCTCGACCATCCAGAACTCGGCGAGGTGGCGTCGCGTCTTCGACTTCTCGGCGCGGAAGGTGGGGCCGAAGCAGTACGCCTTGCCGACGGCGGCGGCCGCGGCCTCCATGTAGAGCTGGCCGGACTGCGTGAGGTACGCCTTCTCGCCGTGGTAGTCGGTCTCGAAGAGGTTCGAGGTGCCCTCACACGCATTCGGCGTGAAGATCGGCGCGTCGACCAGCGTGAAGCCGTTGTCGTCGAAGAAGTCGCGAACGGCGCGCACGATCGTCGCGCGCACCTTGAGGATCGCGTTCTGCCGGCTCGAACGCAGCCAGAGGTGACGGTTGTCCATCAGGAAGTCGACGCCGTGCTCCTTCGGCGTGATCGGGTACTCCTGCGTCGGCGCTGCGAGGACCGTCACGTCCTTCGCCTGGAGCTCGAAGACGCCGGGCTTTTTCGGGTTCTCCGTGACGGTGCCGGTGACGCAGACCGACGCCTCCTGCCCGATCGTCCCCGCCTTCTCGAAGACCTCGGGCGTGACGTTCCCCTTGAACACGACCGCCTGCACGGTCGCCGTGCCGTCGCGCAGCTCGAGGAAGTGCAGCTTGCCGCTCGAACGGAGGTGGTTGCGCCAGCCGCGCACCTCGACGTCCTTGCCCACGTGATGCCGCAGATCCCCGATCCAGACGCGCTCGGTCATGGGATCTTGCCTACCCCTGCGCGCGGTCCGCAGAAAGAGGTCTAGGGTCTAGGGTTCAGGGTCCAGGGCTCGAGAGCGAGAGCAGAAGTGAAGAGCCGAGCGAGAGCGAGAGCGAGCAAGCGAGACTCTCCCTCTCGGTCGGACCCTAGACCCTGGACCCTAGACCCTAGACCCTGGACCGCTTCAGCGCCGCGGCGCCTCGTGGGTGATCGCGCGGCGGTAGCGCTCTCGACGCGTCGCGTCCTTGAGGACGTCGTAGGCTTCGTCGAGCACCGAGAGGACGAGCTTCAGATCGTCGGCCACGTCGAGGAGCGACGGGCGCATCACCCGCGAGGGATCGAGCGCGCGCCGCGTGTCGACGTAGGCGCGCTTGATCTCGTAGCCGGTGGCGTCGCGCGCGACGCCGAGGATCGCGAAGTAGTCGCCATCCTCGACCAGCGTGCGGCGGGCGACGATGCGCGCGCGGACGGCGGCGTCGTCGAGCTCCGCGTCGCGCAGGGGATCGGCGAGCTCGACGCCTTCACCGGGCAATGGAGCAGACTGCTCACCAGGCACGGCCGCGCCGGGACGGATCCCGAGCAGCGGCTCGACGACACCGAGCGCCGCGAGCGCATAGAGCAGCTGCGGGACCTCGTCGCCGCGCTGCTCGGCGAGCTCACGGAGCGTCGTACCGTTCGCGCGCCGGAGGAGAAGCTCCTCGTCCTCTTCGAGGCCGCACTCGTCGATGAGCTTCTGTTGTGCACCGGGCGTGAAGCGCGTGTCGAGACCACCGAGACGCGCGATCGCGTCGGCAGGTGTGACCGCGCGGCGCACGATCTCGACGACCAGCGACGGTCCCGGAGTCCCGCCGAACACCGGCGGCTCACCGCGCAGCCGCTGCGGCGGCTCGGCCTCGAAGGCGACACGACCGCGCGGGATCGCGATCGCACGGGTGAGCAGCCACGCCGCGTGCGCCTGGAGGACGTCCCACAGCTGCTCTTGGTGGAGATGCCCGTGCGCGACGAGCGCGGCACCGGCGAGACGGCCGAACGGCGGAACGCGTCCTTCGAGACGGCGCGCGACGTCTGCGGCGAGATCGCCGCGGCCGACGAGGTAACCGAGCAGCGACTCGCCTTCGACGCTCGATGCCGCCGTCACGACGTCGCCGTCTTGCAAGACCACGCGCCGGATACCGTTCGCCTCGTCGTAGCGGAGGACGCCGGTGATGCGCGTCGCGACGGCAGAGGCGAGCGCGCGCACCGATTCGTCGGGCGAGGTGATCGCACGCGGCTGCGGCAGCGGCGCCGTCTCCATCGGCATGCGCGGCTGAGGCGGGGGATACTCCGGTTCGGGCTCGGCGCGCGCTGCGAACGGCTCGTCCCGGCGAATCGGGGGTGGTCGCGAGGTCTGCGGCGCGAGGGGCGGCGGGTGCTCGAACGCCGGCGGCGGGAGGTCGCGCGAGATCTGTGAGCGCGACCGATCGTCGATGACGCTGTCGGCAACGCCGCGCGCATGATCGGTCACCGGCGGTCCGGGGATCCGACGCGGTGGACGCGGCGTCTGGGCGTCACGCGCGACGAGCGCTTCGGGGACGGCGCCGTGCGTGTCGAGGAAGATCGCGCTCGCCGCGCGGGTCGGCGGGGCTGCGTCCTCGCTCTCGCGCTGCGACGAGACACGTCCGGCGGACGTGGCCGCGGTCGCCGACACGACCGACGGCTCGGGTAGTGCGATGCCGCGCGCGCGCGACGTCCCGGCGCTCGTCGTGAGCGACGCGGAGTCCTGATCGGAGGCGGCACTCTCGGCAGGGGCAGGGCTGCCCCCGTGCGTCTCCTCACGGCTCCCCTCATCGTGGGGGACGATCGGCTCGACGACCGCGGCGCTCGTGCGCGAGTCGCGACTCTCCGGGCGATCCTGCGGCCCGCGTCCGGTCGTCGAGTGATGCGCGCCGCCGGTCTCGGAGCTCCCGCCGTCCTCGTCGTCGAGCTCGAGATCGAGCGGCTCGTCGAGCGACGCGAGGATCTCGGCGGGAAGGACCGCTTCGACCTCCGCCTCCGGGGACAAGAGCTCTTCGTCGGAGTGCGGGACGCTCTCCGGCGCGCGCTGCGACACCGGCCCCGCCACGCGCTGCTCGGCCTCGCGCAGGAGCCGCTCGAGATCGGGCGAGAGGCGCGTCTCGGCGACACGGGCGGACGCGGCGCGACGGGGCCCGAGATCGGATGACGGGACCTCGGGTGGATCGCTCGGGAGCCGCAGCGAGGGGGGCGGATCGGCCGGGCGCGGTGGCGTGGGGCTCTGCGGTGCCCGACCCGACAGCGAAGAAGGCGGCGGTCTGTTCCCCTGGAGCGAGGGAGGCGGTCGTGAGCTGTGGCGCGGGGGCGAGACGCTCTGCGGCGGGCGATCCCCGTGCATCCCGTTGCGTTGGAGATGCGCGCCCGCGTCGTAGCCGAGCAGCGAGTCGACCTTCGCGACGAGCGCGTCGATGTCGATCGGTCGGACGAAGAAGCCGCTCCCCTCGTGCGCGAACGCGTCCTTCGCGCTCTCGAAGGTCTTCCCCGCGATGCCGGCGTAGAGCAGATGGATCCCGGTGGCGCCGGGGAGCTGGCGCACGCGCGCAGCCGTCTCCAGCGCGTTCGCCGCATCCACGTCGAGCAGCACGAGGTGCGGACGCTGCACGGCGACACGGCCGGCGAGCATCGCCAACGGCACGTCGATGACCACGTAGCCGCGCGCGCGGAGCGCCCACTCGATGCGCGCCGCCTCGACGGTCGGATCGCTCACGAAGATCGTCGGCGCGGGCGGGCCCTCTCCCTCCACGAGTGAATCGTCGGGATCGAGGTCGCCGCCGTCGTCGTTCGGCGCGAACTCGTCAGGTCCCGACGGCACGTCGTCGGACGCGCCGGACACCTGGAGTGGGCCGACGCCCGCGATCGGGCGATCCGCTCCATCGCCTCGCGAGCTACCCTCGTCCGTCACCACCGGCTCCCGCTCTCATGTGCGAGTCTGGCGCTCCCCTGCTCCGAGCGTGACTGCGATGGATGACTGCGATCTCAGATGCTCCTAGCAGAGCCGTCGTCCGAATGATAACCCGCCCGCGCCGCCTTCACGTACGAGGAATCACGGCGGGATGACACGGAGAGGATCTGCGGGATGGCCGGCGCGAAAGAAGGCAGCAAGCCGCGGGACGAGACCGTGCGCGACGTCGCGCGGAATCGTCGCGCGACCTACGACTACGCCATCGAGGACCGCTGGGAAGCGGGGATCGTGCTCTTGGGCAGCGAGGTCAAGTCGCTCCGCGCAGGCAAGGCCGAGATCGTCGACGCCTGGGCGGGCGCCGAGAACGGCGAGATCCATCTCCACCAGCTGCTCATCCCCGTGCTCGGCACGACGACCGTCTTCCCGCACGAGACTCGGAGAAAACGGAAGCTCCTCCTCAACAAGAGCGAGGTGAAGAAGATCGTCGATGCGCTGAAGGACAAGGGGTACACGCTCGTTCCCCTCCGCATCTACTTCAAGGGCCGGCACGCGAAGGTCGAGATCGCGCTCGCACGCGGCAAGACCAAGGGCGATCGCCGCCAGGCCATCGCGAAGAAGGACGCCGAACGCGAGACGCGGGTCGCCCTCGGACGACTGCGCAAGGGAGGCTGACGTGGCGTCCGTCGAGGTCCACTCCGAGCTCGTCACGCTGCTCGCCTTCCCCCGACCGAGCTGGCCGAGCGAGATGGCCGTGCGCGGTACGTTCTCGGCGCCCCCGGGCGCCCGTCTCGAAGCCGTCGCCGTCGACGACGCGGGCGCGCGCACGCCGTTTCGCATGAAGGTCCACCGCTGCAAGCGCCAGGATGACGGCGCCTTCATCGTGGTGGGGGCAGCGATCGATCTCCGCAAGGAGGCGCGTACCGTCCTCGAGGGCCTCGCCGCTTCCGCGCCCGGCATCCCGAGAGGCGTCTGACGCGAACGTCACGCTGCGCGTCTGACGCCCAGCACATCCTGAGGTAAGAGACGCCCGTCTTCGTCGTGACTCGCCAGGAGCTCCCCATCATGCGCACTCGCATCCTCTCCCTCGTCGCCGTCCTCACACTCGCGATCGCCTCCGGTGGCTGCAAGCAGAAGGAGGAGGCCGCGTCCGACACCGAGAAGGACGAGAAGGCCGCCAAGAAGAAGAAGAAGGGCGCCGACGACGAGGAGTCGTCGGACGACGACAAGGGCAAGAAGAAGAAGAAGAAGGGCGCCGACGACGACGAGGCAGAGGCCCCGAAGGCGAAGAAGAAGTCCGCCAGCGGCGCGTTCACCGCCGAGATCGAGGGGCAGGAGGTCGTCTTCAAGTACGGCCGAGTGACCGGGTACGGCAGCTTCCACGTCGAGCTCTCCAACGAGAAGCTCTCGTGCAAGAGCTTCGGTCCGCCTTCGGACGACGCGTACACCGTCTCGTTCGACCTCCCCGCGGGACCGGGCGGAGCTTTCTTCGCCGGACAGGAAATCGGGACGTCGGTGATGGTCAACCACCAGCGCATCAAGCTGAAGAACGGTTACATCCTCGCGCCCTTCGTGAAGGTGAGTGTCGAGCCGTTCACGCTCAAGGAGGGCGAGAACGTCACGGGCACCCTCGACTTCGATCACGTGTACGTCGAGAACAAGGACGGCGCCAAGAAGGACTGGAAATACAAGGGCTCGGGAAAGTTCGAGGCCTCGATCTGCTCGTCGAGCAGCTTCGACAAGGTCAAGTCGGGCCTCTCCAAGGAAGCGCCCGAGACCGACCTCGCCGGGAAGTTCGGCCCCGATACCTTCAAGCCGAAGGGCGCGCTCGCGATCGTGGGCAAGGACTACGGCAGCAACAAGCTCTACCTCGACCGCCTCGAGTTCTACGAGACGGCGGGCGTCGACTGCACGAACCACTGGAGCACCGGGCGCAAGGCCGCGTACTTCTACCTCACCGACATCGGCGGCACCGGCGACGGCTACACGCTCCCCGGCACGCAGCAGCCCGCGAAGCCGTGGTACGCGGAGTCGAAGGCGAAGTCTCCGACCGCCACCATCAAGAGCTTCGGCTACGGCGGCGGCCACCGCGCGTGGGTCAAGTTCGACAAGATCGACTTCACGAAGAACGCGACGCTGACCGGCGTCGTCGTCGCGGAGAGCGCGCCGGACGCGAAGCCCGCGGACACGGGGAAGATCTCCGGCAAGTTCGAGGCGAAGGTCTGCAACACTTGGTGACGAAGGCGTGCGCTCTCGCGATGGGGGCGCTCGCAATCGTCGTCTCCGTGAGCCCGCGCGCGCGCGCCGACGAGTGGCTCGCGCGCGACAAGGCGCTGCACTTCGGCGCATCGGCGGTGCTCGCTGGGAGCGGCTATGCCGCCGGTACCGCGGTCTTCGACGGCCGTGACCGCGCGGCGTCGTTCGCGCTCGGTGGGGGCGTGGCCCTCGGCGCCGGCCTGGCGAAGGAAGGTCTCGACGCCGCGGGGCTCGGTGATCCTTCGTGGAAGGATCTCGCCTGGGACGTCATCGGCACGGCGATCGGCCTCGGGGTGGCGTGGGGGATCGATCTCGTCGTGCGCCCTGCGCGCTCGATGCCCACGACCGCGACGCACGCACCGTTGCTCCTTCGCTTCTGAGGGCGCTTCTGACGGCCGATTCACGAGAATCAAGATGCTCCCGAGCGCCACGTTCAAGCAGTCTCCCGAGGACTTCGTCGTCGAGGAGATCGACGCCTATCCTGCGACCGGAGACGGTCCGCACGTCCTCGTGCGCATCAAGAAGCGTGGCCTGAACACCGAGATGGCGATCGGGCGGATCGCCGAGGCGCTCTCGCTCGATCGCCGCGCGTGCGGCTTCGCGGGCATGAAGGACCGTGACGCGATCGCGCTGCAGCGGATCAGCCTCCCGGACGTGGCGCCAGAGCGCGTGATGGAGCTCGCAGGTCGGTGGGACGATCTCGAGATCCTCGAAGCCGCGCGTCACCGCAACAAGCTCAAGCCCGGCCACCTGCGGGGCAACAGGTTCACCATCACGCTCCGCGATCTCGATCCCGAGGGCTCTCCCGAGGTCTCTCCCGACGGAATCGATGGCGTCGTCGCGGCGCTCGAGAAGCTCGGTCGCGAGGGGTTTCCGAACGCGTTCGGACCGCAGCGCTTCGGACGCGACGGTGACAACGCCGACCGGGCCATCGCGTTCGTGCGCGGTGAAGCACGACCGCCGCGCGACAAGCGAGAGCGGAGGCTCCTGTTCTCGGCGCTGCAGGCGCGCTGGTTCAATCGGGTGCTCGAGGAGCGCGTGGCGGACGGCACGTGGAACGTCCCGCAGCTCGGGGATCTGCTGAAGAAGCACGAGAGCGGCGGCATGTTCCTCTGCGAGGACCCCGAGACCGATCGCGTCCGTGCGCGGCAGCTGGAGTTGTCGCCGACGGGCCCGATGTTCGGAGCGGACATGGCCCAGCCCGCGGGGGACATTTTGCCGCGCGAGCTCGCTGTTCTCGCCGCGGATGGGCTGGATCTTCCCGGCCTCGCGCGCCATCGTGCGCTCGGCGAGGGAACGAGACGGCCGCTCCGCGTGTTGCTCGAAGACCTCGTGGTCACACGAGGCGAGGTGCGAGGAACGCTGATC
>JBKJQC010001176.1:0-11017 GCA_046593995.1 Polyangiales bacterium | reverse complement strand
CGCTCGGCGAAGCGCTGGCGCACGTCCGCGCCTTCGCCAATGCGCTCGGTCTCCCCGAAGGAATGGGCCGCGGCGCCGCGCGGATCATCGCGGGGGGGGACGACGTCCTCCTCGACGCGCTCGCCCACGAGCTCGCGTCGTGGAGCGCGCTTGCCTCCGCGATCGACGAGCTCGGGCGCGCGGTCGATCTCGCCGACGCGGCGAGCATGCCCATCGCGTTCGACGATCTCGCGCGCGAGATCGAGGGGATGCTCGCCGAGCGGCGGTCGGTCGCGGGGCACCGCGCGGGCGCCGTCCCCATCGCGCGCCTCCGCGATCGGCTCGGCCTCGAGTGCGACGTGCTCGTCGTCATGGAGACGCACGAGGGCGCGCTCCCCGCGCGCGGCGCGGTCGATCCGCTGCTCTCGCGCGCGCTCGTCGCGGCGCTCCGCGCCGAGGATCCCCGCCGCGCTCCGCCCCCGCCGTCGCAGGCCGGCGCGCTCGATCTCCTCTCCGCGATCGACGCGATCGGTCGCACGCAGACGCGGCTCGTCGTGGTCCATCGCGCCGTGGACGGGGACGGTCGCAAGCAGCTCCCCGGCGCGTTGCCGCTCGAGCTCGCGCGCGTCACGACGCTCCGTGCGCACGCCGAGCGCGCGTGGGCGATCCCCGGCGCAGAGGACGGCGCGCGCTCCCCGCGCGATGTCGAGCTCCACGCGTATGCGCACGCGACGTCGCTCTCGGGCGTGGGAGACGCGCTCGATCGGGACGTCGTCCACCGCGCCGACACCGAGCTCCTCCGCGCGCGCGCCTTCGCGGCGGCCGAGCGTGGTGCGTCGCTCGCGACCCCGATGACCGGCGGCCTGACGCCGATCGCGCCGGTGGCGCGCGCGCTCGTCGAGCGTCGGCTCGGCGGCGACGCGGGGTCGCCGCTCTCGGTGTCGGCGGCGGAGCGCCTGCTCTCCTGCCCCTTCGTCGTGTTCGCCGAGCGCGTGCTGCGTGCCTCGTCCGACGATCCGGTCGAGGACGACGGCGGCGCGATCGAGGCCGGGGCGCTCGCGCATCGTTGCCTCCTCGAGGTGCACGTGGCGCTGCAGGTGGCCGGGCTCGACGACGTGCGCGAGCACGACGACGCGCGCGCGCTCTCCATCGCCGACGGGGCCATCGCGGGCGTGCTCGACGCGGCGAGCGCGACGTCGTCGCTCCAGCGAGTCCGCCGCGAGCGCATCCGGGACGACGTGCGCGCGCTCCTGCTCGCGGATCGCGAGGCGGCGCGCGGCGACGGTCGACGGTTCCAGCGCGGCGAGCAGCCGTTCGGTAAGGGAGGGAGCGGCTGGCCCGCGCTCGTCGTGTCGAACGCGCGCGGCACCGTGCACGTCGCGGGGCAGGTCGACCGGATCGACGTCGACGCGACCGGGATCGCGACGGTCGTCGACTACAAGGCGCGCGTCCCGCAGGGGACGACCAAGAGCGCGTTCTTCGACGAGCGTAGACCGGGCTCGGTGCAGATCGCGCTCTACGCGCGCGCCGCCCGCGAGCAGCTCGCCCCCACGCCGTCGCGCGTCCTCGGCCGCTTCTTCGGGTACCGCGAGCGCAAGGTGCCGCCGACGCCGGTCGGCCACACGCGGACCGACGACACGACGTGGCGTGCGCAGGCCGGCGACGCCGCCGGCGGCGAGGGGCTCGGCGCGATCGCGGACGCGCTCGTCGACGCCGTCGCCGCGTCGGTCGAGGGGTTCGTCCCCCCGCGCCGCGGCGCGATCTGCGCGCGCTGCACCCAGCGCGCGGCCTGCCGCGTCCCGGACGTCGTGCTCGAAGGCGACGGGGGTGACCCATGACGCGCGAGGATCAAGACGAGCGGGATCGGCTCCTCTACGAGCTCCCGACGAACGTGGTCGTCGCGGCGGGCGCCGGCACCGGCAAGACGCACCGCCTCTCCGGGCTCTACGTGCACCTCGTCGCGGGGCTGACCGAGGTCACGCGCAGAGACGGCACCCTCGGACCGCTCGCCCCCGACGCGATCGTCGCGACGACCTTCACGCGCGAAGCCGCGTCGGAGATGCGGAGCCGCATCGAAGCGCGGCTGCGCCTGCTGTGCGCGTGGTCGATCGACGACCTCGCGCGCGGCGCCGCCGGGGACGCGGCGGCGGCGTGGGCCGACGAGCTCCGTCGCACGAGCGATCGCCGCAAGGTCCAGGCGCCGGATCGCGCGGTGTTCCGCGCGGCGCTCGACGGTCTCCCCCGCGCGACGATCACCACGTTCCACTCCTGGGCCGGTGAGCTCGTCCGGACGAACCCGATCGAGGCGCGCGTGCCGCCGGGCTTCGGCCTTCTCGAGCCCGAGGAGTCGGACGCGCTCGTCGCCCGCGCGACGACGACGGTCGCGACGGCGTGGATCGACGACGAGAGCTCACCTCAGGTCGTAGGCGCCGGCGCGGTCACCCGCGCGCGCGCGATGCGGAAGCTGCTCGTGAGCGGCATGGACGTGCTGCGCGACGCCGTGCGCAAGGGGCTCGCGCGCGCCGCCGAAGAGGGCGTCGACGAGGGCGCTCTCGAGCTCGCCGACACCGAAGAACAGATCGCGGACGCGCGTGGGCAGCGACGCGCGTTGGTCGACGCGCTCGCCGAGGCCGTCGCCCGAAGACGCGCGACCAAGGCGCCGCCGCGGGAGCTCGACGAGGCGCTCCTCGTCGTGCGCGCGGGGGTCGCCGCCCTCGAACGCGGCTCCTCCACCTCGGAGCCAGCGCGAAACGACCGCGCCACCATCGCGAGCGCCGTGAAGACGATCCACGCGTCGCTCGGCGGGGGTGCGCTCGCGGAGGTGAAGGGCGCGGTCGACGCGCTGCTCGGCAGCCGCGGCACGATCGAGGAGCGCGCGGCGTCGCTCGTCGACGAGCCGGAGCGCACCGGCGAGGCGCGCGCGCTCGAGCTCGCGGCGCGCGCGTTCCTCGTCGAGGTCGCCGCGAAGGTGTCCGAGAGCAAGCGCCGCCGTCGCGTGCTCGACTTCGGCGACGTGCTCCGTCGCGCCCGCGATCTGTTGCGCGATCACCCGGACGTGCAGGCCGAGCTCGCGACCGACGTGCGCGCGCTCTTGGTCGACGAGTTCCAGGACACGAACGCGCTCCAGCGCGACCTCGTCTACCTCGCGCGCCAGGCGCCGCGCGCGATCGCGCGACGCGCGGCCGGCGTGCTCCCTGATCCCGCGACGCTGTCGCCGACCGGCTTGTTCCTCGTCGGCGATCGCAAGCAGTCGATCTACTCCTTCCGCGGCGCCGACGTCTCGGTCTTCCAGCAGATCGCAGTGGACCTCGCCGGCGATGACGCCCGCGCGCTACTCGGCGTGCGCGCGGACGGTGCTGCCAGCGCGGGCAGCGGCCGCGTCGTCTCGCTCGACGAGAACCGCCGCTCGGTCGACGAGGTCTTGCGTTTCGTGAACGCGGTCGCCTCGGCCGACATGCGCGGGCACGACGCGCTCGCGAGCGTCGAGCAGGTCGTGTTCCAGCCCGAGCTCGAAGCGCTGCGCGCCGTGCGCGTCTCCGGCCTCGAGCCCTCCGGGACGAACCCGCGCGTCATCGTGCCGACCATCGACGTCACCGGCTGCTCCGGCCTCGACGTCTCCGGCGATCTCCTCGCGGCGCTCGGCATCGCCGCCGAGCTGCGCGCGCTCCTCGCCGATCCTTCGATCGCCAAGCTGCAAGCGCCGCTCCGGCGTCGCGACATCGCGATCCTGATCCGCAGTTATTCGATCCTGCCCGCGCTCGAGTTCGCGCTCTCGCTCCACCGCGTCGAGCACGCGGTCGCGGCGGGGCGGGGCCTCTTCGCGACCGCCGAAGCGCGGGACATCGAGGCCCTGGTCCGGCTCGCGCTCGATCGTCACGATCGGCACGCGCTCCTCGGCGTCCTGCGAGGGCCGCTCGTGTCGCTCTCCGATCGCGCGCTCCTCTCGCTCGCGTCGGAGCACGGCCTCGAGCTCCCGCGCGACGAGGCGATCTCCATCACCGAGAATGGCCTCGACGACGGTGAGCTGCGGCGCCTCACGGTGCTTCGGCGCGCGCTCGAGGAGCTCGGCGAGCACGGCGAGCGGCTCCCTCCCGGGATCGCGCTCGGACGCGCGCTCGCGCGGCTCCGTTACGAGCCGACGCTCGCGCTCCTCCCGGGCGGCGAGGCGCGCATCCGCGACGCGCGGCGGATCCTCGAGCTCGCCGACGGCTTCTCGACCGGGCTCGCCGCGGTCGCGCGCTGGCTCGCGCGTGGGCGGCAGGGCGATCTCGACGAGGCCCGCGGCGCGATCTTCGACGATGAGCACGACGCCGTCCGCGTGCTCACGATCCACGCGTCGAAGGGGCTCGAGTTCCGCGTCGTCGTGGCGATGCAGCTCGATCACGTCGGCCCCTCGAGCATCCAGGGACCGCTCGTCGTGGCGCGGGGCGGGCGCGGCCTCTCGCTCGCCGTGCGGATCGACCGGGACGGCGCGCGCGACTTCGGTCGCGGCGGCCGCACGCTCCACGATCGCGCGATCGCGCTCGAGCGCGCCGAGCGGCAGCGGCTCACCTACGTCGCGCTCACGCGCGCACGGGATCTGCTCTACGCGGTCGCGCGCCCCTCAGAGCGGACCGATCCCTACTCTGCGGCGACGTCCGTCGCGAAGGTCCTCGAGTCGCGCCCCGACCTCGCGTCGCGCAAGGTGCTGCAGCCCTTTGCCGAGCCGGCGCCGGAGCCCGCGCGCGCCGCGGAGCTCCCGCCCGTGCGCGCGTACGGCGAGGGGCCGCTGCGCGCCGGATACGCGGGATCGCTCGTCGTGACGACGGCGCTCGCCGACTTCGCGGCCTGTCCGCGGCGCTTCCGCCTCTTGCACCTCGTCGGCGTGCCCGAGCACGCGCCGCGCGCGCGGCCGTTCGACGACGACGAGCCGGTCTCCGTCGAGGCGGTCGCGATCGCGACCGACGCGGAGCGCGACGAGACGCGCGATGCCACGCCGGTCGGGCCGCTGCCGGTCGATCCCCGCGCGCGCGGCGTGCTCGCCCACCTCGCGCTCGAGCGCGCGCCGCTCGAGACGGCGACCGGGGACGGCGCGGTCGAGTACGCGCGCGCCTTCCTTCGCACCGAGGGGTTCGATCCGGACGACGAGGGCGGTCGCGGCGTGGTCGAGCGGATCGCGCGCTTCCTCGGATCGTCGTACGGACGCACGCTCGCCCCCCACGTCTCTGTCGCGACGACCGGCGCATCGGTCGAGGTCCTGCGCGAGCACCCGTTCGTCATCGAGCTCCCGAGCGGGATCCGGCTCCGCGGCACGATCGATCTCGTGGTCGTACGCAAGCGCGAGGGGAGGATGCGCGTCGAGATCGTCGACTACAAGTCCGGCAAGGGCACCGCGCGTGACGTCGAGCACTACGCGTTGCAGCTCCGCGCCTACGCGGCCGCCTGTACGCACGGGGCGCTCGGCCATCGAGTCGCCCCTGCTCGAGAGGGCCCCGAGGTCGTCGCCGGGATCGCGTTCCTCGGAGGGAGCGGCGATCCGCTCTGGCTCGACGACGGCCGCGATCTCGCGTCCGGGACGACCGCCGCGGCGATCGACGAGGTCGCGCGACGCTTGCTCGACGCGCGCCTCGGCGGAGAATGGCCCGGCATCGCCGAGCCGCGCTGTGCGGCGCTCCGCTGCGGCTTTGCCCCCCTTTGTCATCCGCGCGAGAGTTCCCCCCCGCCGCTCCCATGACCGAGCCCCGAGACCCCATGACCCCGGATCAGATCAAGCAAGCCCGGATGGCCCTCAAGTGCACCGCGAAGGAGCTCGCCGGGGTCCTCGGCGTCGAACCTTCGACGGTCTCCGCGTGGGAACGTGGCGAGATGTTCCCGACGAAGCAGTACGTCGACAAGCTGCAGGAGCTCGCGGCGCAGGGGCCGACCGCCGTCCCGAAGAAGGCGAAGGGCGGCGATCCGCTCGACGCACTGCGCGACCCGGACGTCTGGACGCTGATCCGAAAGCTGCTCGTCCACCCCAAGCTCCGCACCGAGGTCGAGAAGCTCGCCGCCAAGTACGACGACGCCTGATGATCCCGCGCACGTTCTAGAGCGACAAACGGTTTGAAGACCCGAGAAACCGCGGAGGCACGGAGACACGGAGGCACACGGAGGTCGGGCAGTGCTGCCGCGGGCTTCGCACCTAGGTCGCCCCCGCTGAGGAAAACAGGGACACCTGGCAGGCGACGCGAGCCTCGCAACGGAGACGCCAGGACCGGCAGACGGCTCGAACCTCCGCGCCTCCGTGCCTCCGTGTTCAATCCGGCGCGCGCAAACCGATCGGCGCACTAGACCGGTTCGACCCCCTGCGACACGACGTTCACGGTCTACGGTCTGCGGCTCACGGTTTCAGAAGCCGAGGCCTCGCAGTTCTCGGGCTCGGGAACCGTCGGCCGTGAGCCGTGGACCGTAGACCGGTCCGGGTTTCCGTACGAGACGGCAACAAAAACGAATGAACGGACCAACGGCCCGTTCGTTCGTAGCATCGAGTCTAGCTAGAGGAAGATTAAGAACTAAGGAGCAAGAGCGAAGAGCGAAGTGAAGCGTACGAAGGGAAGGGAAGCTGTCCGGCGCGCGTTCGGTTCGCAATGACCTGACTGCGCGGCGAGCTCGAAGAAGAAGGAAAGAAAGAAGGAAGTGGGTTGGGGGGGCACACCCGAGACGCAGCCACGTCGAGGGCGGCAAAGTGAAGCAAGCTCCCCAAGCGCCGATGACCCGCCCTTGAGCACCGTCCGTGCCATCTTCTTCGAGCTCGCCCCGCCCGCCCTGACGCTGCGCGGCGCCGCAGGTTTTTACCCCAAAAATAGGCCGTGACTCCGCTGTCATACTCTCTGCGTCGAGCCTTGCCCTGGCAGTCACGTCCGACGTGGCACCCCGCCCTGACCTATTTGCGTGGTTGACTCACCGAGCGCGACCGTAGCGTCCGCTGGCGCTCCCCGGACGACCGTCGGAAGGGTGGCGAGTGACCGCTCGACGTGATCGCGACGAGGCTCGAGACGAGCACATCCGCGCCTACTACGACGCGTTCGCGCAGCGATACGAGGCGCAACGCGATGGCCGGAGCCGCTATCACGACCTGCTCGACGATCTCGAGGTCGAGCTCGCCGCCCCCTACGTCGCCGATCGAACCGTCCTCGAGGTCGGCTGCGGGACCGGGCTGCTCCTGCGGAGGCTCGCGCTCGTCGCAGCGCGCGCGACGGGGGTCGACCTCTCCCCGGGGATGCTCGCCCACGCGCGCGCCCGCGGCCTCGATGTCCGCGAGGGGACTGCGACGGACCTCCCGTTCGCCGACGCCTCGTTCGACGTCGCGGTGTCGTTCAAGACGCTCCCGCATGTTCCCGACCTACGGCGCGCGCTCGGCGAGATGGCGCGCGTGGTCCGCCCCGGTGGGACCCTGATCGTCGAGCTGTACAACCCGAAGAGCGCGCGCTTCCTCGCCAAGCGCTTCCTCCGTCCCGGGCTCGTCGCGGAGGGGCGCACCGAGCGGGACGTGTACGTGCGGTACGACGACCGCGCTGCCCTCGAGCGTGCCCTCCCCGCGACGTGCTCGATCGAACGCGCGCGTGGCATCCGCGTGCTGACGCCGGCCGCGCTCCTGATGGAGCTACCGGTCCTCGGCCCCCTCCTCGAACGCGCCGAGCGTGCCGTCGCGGATCGAGAGATCGCGGCGAAGCTCGGTGGCTTCGTGGCCTTCGTGCTCCGGCGCGGCTGATCGCTCCCCCCTGCCTCGATCACGGACTGGCATCGGAGCGACTCGGCACGACGACGACGCACGCCGACGGAACGCGACCTGCTAGTCTCTCTGCGTGCGCTTTCTCTGCATCAGCGACATCCACGGCGAGCACACGGCCCTCCGCGCCGTGCTCGCGACCGCGGAGCGTCGCGGATTCCACAAGATTCTCGTGGCAGGTGACCTGTGCTTCCCGGGTCCCGAGCCGCTCGAGGTCTGGCGCACGCTCCAGCGCGAGCAGGCGATCTGCGTGCAGGGCGTGACCGACAAGGCGCTCGGCACCATGGATCCGCTGCGCCTGGAAGAGGCGGCCACCGAGCCTGCGCAGAAGGCGATGGCGCGCCGCTTCGGCGAGGCCCGGCGCGCGGTCGGCGAGCTGGTCCTCGAGCGTCTACGCAGGCTCCCGACCCACCACCGCATCCCGCTCGAAGACGGTCGCGAGCTCCTTCTCGTGCACGGCTCCCCCGAGGATCCGACCGAAGCGCTCTCGCACGATCTCGACGACGACGAGATGCTCGCGCTGATCGGCGACGATCCCGCGAACATCATCGTCTGCGGCATGAGCCACGTGCCGTTCGTACGCGAGCTCCCCGACGTGACCGTCGTGAACGTCGGCAGCATCGGCGACGCGCCCGGCGGCGGCGTCGCGCACGCGACCTTCATCGAGAGCTCCGCGAACGGGATCATCATCGATCCCATCGCGGTTCCGCTCGAAGGTGGCGTCGCCGTCGGAATGTGATCGCGGATGTGATCGCTACTGGAGCTCGCCGCTGCCACCGCTCCGCATCGGCGGCCGACGCGCGAGACGCTCCTGGGCGGCGGCGCGGATCGCCGGGTGGAGCGCCGTCGACTCGACCACGCTCGCGAGCTCCGGACGCCGCAGGAGCGCGACCATCGACATCGCCACCTCTTGCGGGGTCGATGGATTCATCACGAGCGCCATCCGCACGCGCGGTCGCTGACACCAGCGCGGATGCCGCGCGACCTCGTGCAGCACCTCTGCCTTGTTCGGTCGCCGCGTGGTGAGGACGATCACGTCGTCCTCGGTGAGGCGCGGCGCCGCGAGGAGGTTGCGGATCACGTCCGGGTGCGGATCCGCGAGCACCTTCGGGAGCAGGTGCGGCGGTGGTCTCCGTGCGAGCGACTTGCGCTCGCCGAGCGTCAGCTGTCGGCCGCGCCCGTAGTCCGGCACGCCCTTCTCGCGCGGCTCGCTGTCCGGCGCGACCGCGATCTCGTCGTCCGGCGGCGGCTCGAATCTCACGTGCGAGCCGCCCGAAGAGCGCGTCACGTAGGGCCGACGGAGCAAGCGCTCGAGCGTCATCAACCCGCGACGACGCGCCTGCTCACGGAGCGCATCGCGCGCTTCGTCCATCGACGACGACGCGAGGAGCTCGACGAGCGCGTGGACCAACGCCTCGGCGCGCTCGTTCGATGCGTCGGAGGCGACGCACACCTCCTCGAGCGCGTCGGCGGCGTCACCGACGGCGAGCGCGCGCAGCTCCTCGCGCAGCCATGCCACGCGGAGCTGCGCCGTCCGCAGGGAGACGATCACGCGCCCCCAGCGGGTCGCGCGCGCCGTCGCGCTGATCGATGCCGTCCGCTCCGTCACCTCGTCGATTTTAGCGCTCTTCGTGACGCGCGCGACCCTCGGCGTTAGAGACGCGTCCGTGCCGCGTTTCGCTGCGATCGACGTCGGCTCGAATGCCCTTCGCCTCCTGGTCGTCGAGGCGAATTCCGCGTCGGACGTGCATGAGCTCGCGGCGGAGCGCGCCCCGGTACGGCTGGGCAAAGAGGTCTTCCTCAACGGACGCCTGGCGCCGACGGCGGTCTCGGCAGCCTGCGAAGCCCTGCGTCGGTTCCGCGACATCCTCGATCTCCACAAGGTGGAGCGCTACCGCGCGGTGGCGACGAGCGCCGTCCGGGAGGCCGAGAACGGTTCGCTCCTCGTCGAGCGCGCGCGTCGCGAGGCGGGCATCGAGCTCGAGGTCATCGAAGGCGGCGAGGAAGCCCGACTCGTGAGGCTCGGCATCGTCGGGCGCCTCGAGCTCCGTGATCGTCGCGCCCTCCTCCTCGATCTCGGCGGCGGCTCACTCGAGCTCTCGCTCGTCGATCGCGGCACGCTCCAGGCTTCGAAGTCGCTCCCCATCGGGACGGTGCGACTGCTCGAGGCGTTCGGAGACAAACCCGACGGCGGCGCCCAGGAAGAGATGGCGCGCGAGTACGTCGAGCGGCAGCTCCGCGAGGCGTTCTCGGAGATCGCGCCCGGCACCTTCGACGTGTGCGTCGGCACCGGCGGCAACTTCGACACGCTCGCGCAGCTCTGCCCCGCGGCGGAGCCGGTCGCCGCAGAGCCCGTCGAAGGAGGCGCCGTCGCCGCGCGCCGCGATCCGTCGATCGACCTGCCCGCGCTCCGCGCCTTGTTGCCGCGGCTCACCGTGCTCAGCCCCGACGAGCGTCGCGCCGCGTTCGGTCTCCGGCCGGACCGCGCCGACGTGATCGTCCCAGCCGCCGAGATCATCCTCGGCGTCGCCAAGGCGTTCGGCGTCGAGCGCATCGTCGCGCCAGGCATCGGCCTCAAGGACGGTGTCCTCGACGAGCTCGTCGAGAAGCACTTCGACGTGTGGGACTACGGCGGCGAGGCGAACGCGTCGCTCGAGGCCGCGATGCGCCTCGGTCGTCGTTTCCACTTCGACGAGGCGCACGGCGTGCTGGTCGCGCGGCTCGCTGCCGATCTGTTCGATCAGCTCTTGCCGCTCCATCGCCTGGGAGAGCGCGATCGCCTGCTGCTCCGCGCCGCCGCGCTGCTCCACGACATCGGCGACTTCGTCCGTTACGAGGGGCACCACCGCCACAGCCACTACCTGCTGACGAACAGCGACATCGTCGGCTTCACGCCGGCCGAGCGCTCGGTCGTGGCGAACATCGCGCGCTATCACCGGAAGGCGCACCCCGACACCGCGCACCCCAACTTCCGTGACCTCGATCGCGACGATCGCAGCCGCGTGCGCAGCCTCTCCGCCATCTTGCGCATCGCCGACGCGCTCGACCGGGAGCACGCCGGAAAGGTCAGCGGCGTCCGCTCCGTCATCGAGAAGGGGCGCATGCGCCTTCACCTCACGGGAGCACGCGAGCGTCGCCTCGAAGAGTGGACGGTCGGCCGGAAGAGCGAGCTCTTCAAGGAAGTCTTCGATCTGACGGTGGACATCGCGCGGTCCTAGAGAGGGTCTAGTGTCGAGCGAGAGATCGCCACCGATGCGTGGTCGCTGCTCGAGAGGTCGTCAGTCGTCAGTC
>JBKJQC010000105.1:0-7953 GCA_046593995.1 Polyangiales bacterium | reverse complement strand
CCGAGCGTGCGCGTCGCAGCGAACGTCTCGCCGTCCTCGCTGCGGGCGATCACGAAGCCTCCTTCCCAGCGGAAGGCTGCAGGGAACGCGAGCTTGCCCTTCCAAGGGGCGTCGTCGTCGTCCTCGCCTCCCGGACCCCAGCTGGCCGCCTCGACCACGGGGCTCGTCGACATCGCGCTCTTCGCGTCGAGCTCCTTCGGCCAGTAGCTCACCCCCGAGAGCAGGATCAACGTGCCGCCGCGCTTCACCCACTTCACGAGGTGCGCCTGCGCGTCCTCGTCGAGCGGCGTGCGCGCGAAGTCGACGAGCAGCGTCGGTGCCGGCTCGCCGGGCTTGGGCATCGCGAGCGTCGCGAGCGGTCCGGCGGGACGCGCGACCGTGACGCCCTGGCGGCGCAAGAGCTCGACGAGAAGCTCGTCGCCCGCGGGGTCGTCGTTCTTGTGGTGCATCGCCGCATCGCAGCCGGTCAGTACCAGCAACAGCGAGAGCATCGCGCCGACCACCGCGAGCGGCGCGCTCCGCACCAAGGCCACCGCGCGCGACGCGACCTTCGACACGGCGTCGCGCGTCGGGGGACGGCCGCCGAACTGCACCGCGTCGACCTCGCGCACGATCTCGCGGAGCGGGGGCCTCGCGGTCGCCTCGGCGCACGCGCGGACGTACTCGCCGTTGGTCACGTGGCGTGCAAGGCGGATGGCCCCGCGGACGTCGAGAGCACGCAGCGACGCGGCGAGATACACGAAAAGCGCTCGATCGAGCTCGCCTCGCTTCTCGTGCTCGGCCGCGCGGTGGAGCAGCGCCTCTGCGTCCGTCGTGGCGAGCGCCTCTTCGACGAGATCCGTCACGACGGGCTTCGGAGCGGTCGCGGGTTCGGCGTCCGCGAGCTCCTTGTCCCTCCGCGCGCGGAGCCACGCGAGGATCAGCGGTATGGTGAGCACTGCGATCAGGCCGAACGCGACGACCCAGATCAGCACGGTGGCAGCAGCCCCGAGATAGCCGAGGAGGCCCGCGAGCCACGCGGCCATCGGCTTCGGCGCCTGGTGTTCGAGCTCCGCGCACGTCTTTGCGAACCCCTCGCAGCCGACGACGTCCTTCGCGAGGGGGCAGAGCGCCATGGATCGCTGCGTCAGCGGCTTCCGCGGCTGCGTGCAGAAGTTCCACTCGCCTTGCGCGAGGGCCTCCTTCACGCGCTCGTCTGCGTGCTCGGGCGCGCGCTCGGGGTCGAGCTCGACCGCGCCCGGCGATGCGCCATCGGCGTGCGCAGGACGCGCGAGCGCGAGTACGAGAAAGAGAGCGATCGATGCGAAGCGCCTCACGACTCGGCCTCTCGCGCCATCAACGCGGCGAAGCGCGTCTGCACGTCCCAACCCTCGGCGCGCGTGCGCACGTTCAGGTAGCAGAGGAGCCGGATCGTCGCGGCGAAGGGAATGAAGAGGAAGAACGCGACCGACCCGACGACGCCGCCACCTTCGTCCCAGAGGGACGGAGGCGGCGTGATCTGGAGGACGTCGCCGAGGAGCGAGCGGAGCGCCGAGTCGCCGAGCACCGTCGCGGCGAAGTGCAGCCCGTTGACCACGAGCAGCGTGAGCAGCGCGTCGCCGAACTCGCCCGCGACGAGCCGCTGACAACGCGAGAGCGCGCCCGTGATCGTCGCGCGTTCGAGGACGACGACCTCCGCGAGGAACACCAGGACCGACGCGAGCCAGATCCCCGGGAGGACGAACATCGTCGCCGCGAACCCGATCGCGAACAGCGCGAGGAGCCGCGCGACGAGCACCTTCGGGACGGCGCGGAGCGCGACACCGAGAACCTCGGTGAATGCCACGTCCTCTTCGAAGACGAGGCGCGAGGCGAGCACCGTGAAGGGCAGCTCGGCGATCGACGCGATCGCGATGGCGGCGACCCAGCCCCAGATCCACCCGGCGTTCACGGCGATCACGAGCAAGAGGACCCACGCCGGAACCAGCACGACGGCCGAGAGCGCTGCGATCGGGGCGGGGTGCGCGATGACGAAGCGCACGCCGAGATCGACGACGTCGAGGAGCGCGCGGTGTCGGAGAGCGAGGCGCGCGCTCTGCACCGGGAGCGGCGCGCTCACCCGTCCCCCCGATCGGCGTACCCGCGTCCGGCCACGAGGAGATAGGCGAGGGTGAGGACGAAGAAGAGCGCCCCGACGCTCCGCTTCACGTCCGACGACACCGCCGACCCTGACCAGAACGCCTCGATCGCGGCCGCGAGGAGGAGCATCACGGCGGCGCCGCAGACGATCACGATCACATCGAGCGAGGCCGCCTGCAGCGAGGCGAGGCGCGTCTTCTCGCCGGGCGCCACGATGGACCAGCCGAGCGAGAGCCCCGCGCCGCCGGAGAGCACGATCGCCCCGAGCTCGAAGCTGCCGTGCCCGATGATGAACGTGAAGATGTTCCCGCCGGCCCCCTGCGACGCCACGTACCCGAGGATGGCGCCGATCGAGAGCCCGTTCTGCACGAGGTAGAAGGCCGAGCCGAGCCCGCCGAACACGCCCATCGCGAAGCAGCGGAGCGCGATGCCGACGTTGTTGTTCACGTAGAAGCCGGCCATCAACGCGTCGTCGCCGAAGGGACGACCGTCGGCGAACCCCTTCGCGTACGCCTCGGTGAGCGGCTCGAGCATCGTCTGCGGGACGATGCGGAAGGCGAACGTCGGGTCGGCGAGCGCGGCGATCAGCCCGAGCGCGAAGGGGATGAAGAAGAGCGCGGAGGCGAGGAGCGTCGCGCGCCAACGTCGGCGCACGGCGCGCGGGAACGCGGCGAGCACGGACGGGGCGGACCGCGCGCCACGTGCGAGCCGCGACGCGAGACTGCCGCGCGACGGCTTGCCGTAGAGGACCGCGTGCGCGATTGCCGTGAGCCCTTGCAGATACTCGACGAGCGGCGCGGAATAGCGTGCTGCCTGCGCCCGCGCGAGGTCGGCGCAGAGATCGCGATAGAGCGGCGAGAGGCGCGCGATTTCGTCCGGATGGAGCTTCCGCGGTCCCTGCTGGTGTGCGCGCTGCACGAGGGCGTCGAGCGCCTCCCAGTCCTGCTTGCGACGGTCGACGAACGCGGCCTCGCGCGGTGCGCCCGTGCTGAGAGCAGCCATCAGCGGGCCCTGCCCACGGTGAGCCGCGACGAGGCTGGTGCGTCGGTGCGACCGGCGTTCACCGCGCGATCGTGGAGGAGCGCGAGGGTGCGGACTGGATCGAGGACCGGCCCGTTCCATCCGTGCCGCTTCGCGAGCGAGGCCGCCACCATCGTCGCGAGCTCCTGCTCTCGTGCGACGCCGAGCGAGCCCCGTCTCCGCATGAACAGCTCGAGGGCTGCGCGTTCGTCCGCGTCGAGCGAGACGTCACTCGGCATCGCGGCGAGCTCCCACGGCTGCGCGGGAGGCCAGAGCGCGTGCGTCGGCGTCGGCTTGCCGCGATCGATCGCGACGACGAGCGTCCCGGCGACGAGATCGCCGAGGCGCTGGAAGCGAGGCGACAAGAGCATCGCGAAGACGCCGACGAGATACGCGGTCGGCAGCAGATCCGCCGCGCGGAGGACGTTGCGCAGCGCGGCCTGCGCGAGGCCGATCGGTCGACCGGTCGTCGTGACGACGCGGAGGCCGAAGGCGCGCTTGCCGGGCGTGTCGCCGCGGAGCCCTTCCCACGCGACGAACCACACCCACTGCGCGATGAAGAGCACCACGAGCAGCACACCGATGCCGAGCTTGAGCGACTGATCGAAGGCGAGCCCCACGCTGCCGAACCCGAGGAACGTCAGCGCGACGAACAGCCCGACCATCACCACGATCGCGTAACAGAGCAGCAGATCGATGGCGTGCGCGATCGCGCGGCGCGCAGGTCCTGCGACGCGATGATGGAACACGATGTGCTCCGGCGTCTCGATCGCGACGACCGTGTCGAGCTCGTGCTCCCACCGAAGACGGGCGCGCGCCGCGGTTGGGCCCTCGTGGGTGGAGGTGGAACGCATCGGCGCGCCCTCCCGACTAGCGAAGGGAGCGGCGCGCCGAAATGCAGACGTTCACTTCTTCGGGGCGGCGGGCGCTGCGGGGGCAGCGGGGGTCGCCGGCTTGGCCGGCGCAGCGGGGGCAGCGGGCGTCGCGGGCTTGGCCGGCGCAGCGGGGGCGGCGGGCGTCGCGGGCTTGGCCGCCGTCGCGGGGGTGGCGGGCGTCGCGGGGGACGCGGCTTTCGCTCCGGGTGCCGCGGCGGGCTTCGCTGCGGCCGGGGCCTTCGGATCAGCCTTCGGCTTGGGGGGCGGCGGGAGGAGACCGAACTGCGCGGCGAACTCGAGGCCGGAGCCGTACGAGATCACCTTGGTCGCCTTGCCATCCTTCAGCTCGACGACGTCGAGGCCGTGCACGGTGCCGGTCTTCTTGGTCGGCTTCATCGGCCCCATCGGCCCCTTGAACGTCCCGGTGAACTCGACGTCCGCGACGACGACGTCGCCCGCACCGATCACCGTCTTCGGGGTGATCTTCGCGTCGGGCATCGCCTTGGTCATCATCTGGAAGTCCTTCTTGTGGGCAGCCTTGCCCTTGGACTCACCCATCTCCGGCGGCGCGGAGTAGTCGAGGCGCACCATGTCGTCGGACATGGAGTCGAGGAAGGCCTTCTCGTCCTTCTTCTCGAACACCGTGTAGAACGACGTCGCGATGTCGACGTTCTTCTTCTCCGCCGCTTCGTCCTTCGAGGTGATCCACACCGCCTCGCCCTTCGGCAGCTCCATCACCGGACGGGGTTTCGCCTTGGGATCGCCCTGACCCATCTGACCCATCATGGTCATGTGGTCGAAGTACATGTGCTCGCGCTTCACCAGGCCCGCGTCGTCGAACCACATGAGGCTGGCGCCGGCGTACCCGGTCTTCTTGCCGGTCGCCTTCATGCCGTACGCGTCGCCGGTGTTGGTGCCGGTGAGCACCCACTCGACGACGACGACGTCGCCCTTCTGGATCACGCGGACGTTCCCGACCTTCGCGTCGGGGAAGCCGGTGAAGAACTCGCCCATGTCCTTCTCGATCGCGTCGCGGCCCTTGGTCTCCTTCGCTCCCTCCATGCCGGGGTTCACGAAGACGGCGTCCTGCGCGTAGAGCGCGGACATCTTCTTCGCGTCGTGCCCGTTGAAGGCCTCGGTGGTGGCCGCGACGGACTTCTTCTGCAGCTCCGCCATCGTCGGCTTCGGGGGCTCCGGAGCGGGAGGCGTCGCGGCCGCCGTCGTCGTCGGCGTAGGGGCAGGCGTCGGGGCCGGCGCCGGCGGGGGCGTCGCAGGGGGGGGCGCAGCACCCTCTTCACCACCACACGCCACCAACATCGCCAACACGAACGCGCCGAAGACTCGCTTGGACATGCAGTCCCTCCCGTGGATTCAGAGAAGCCGACCCCGCGACGGCGGGGTGCGGCCCGCGTCGTCGCTCGGCTGTTGCGTCGTGTCAACCCACTGTTGGGCCCGGACGACGGTCCATTTCCGGGAGGCCGTCGAGGAAGCGGCCCACGGTGGACGCGAAGCGAACGGGATCCTCGACCATCGGCCAGTGGGCGAGATCGCTCCACGTCTCGAGCTTCGCTCCAGGAATCTCGCGCGCGAGGGCAGTCGCGATCGCCAGGACTGCGACCGGATCGCGCTCTCCCCACGCGATCAACGTCGGGACGTCGAGCCGCTCGAGCGCGCCGATCCATCGGCGTCGGAACCGCCAGCGCTCGCTGACGTAGCCGATCAACGCCGGGAGCAACGCGGCGCCGCCCTCACGCGAGACCAGCGTCCACATCGCATCGAGCTCGGCCTCGCTCGGTCGTCGCACGTACAGCTTGGAGATCTGAGCGCCGAAGCTCTTGCGGTTGTTGAGGCGTGCGAACACCGGGCCGAGCGGCGTGCGGAGGATGCGCTGTCCCAGCGTCAGCTGTGCGAGCTCGATGTGCACGCTGCCGTTCGTGAGGACGAGGCTCGCGAGCTCGAAGGGGAGGAGCCCGCGCTCGCGCCGCGCGCAGAGCTCGGTCGCCACGCTCGTCCCCATGTCGTGCGCGAGGAGGTGGGCGCGCGTGATGCCGCAGTCGCGGAGGACCTCGAGCGCGAGGTCGGCCTGTTGGAAGAGCGAGTACGCGTGGTCGCGCGGCTTCTCGGAGAAGCCGTACCCGAGGAAGTCGAAGGTCACGATGCGGCGCCCGGAGGCGGACGAGAGTCGCTCGATGACATCCGCAAAATCCCAAGAGGCCGTCGGGAACCCGTGCAGGATCACGAGCGGAGCGCGCTCGCCGGCGTCTCCCGGTGGGGTGGGCCGAGCCGGGACGTCGACGACGAAGACACGGCCGTCGCGCGTCGTCACGTCCCTGCCGCGCCGTCTCCAGGTCTCCAGAGGCACCATGCGGGTAGCGTAACTGCACTATCCTCGTGTCTCTACTGGTGACGCCGATGAACGAGCCGACCGTCCCCACGACGCCAGAGCCGGCCGATGCCGCGGCGACGGTGGTCGACATCCGGTCAAAGGCCGTCTCGTTGCCGCCGCGCGACACCGGCCTCGACACCGGCCCCGAGAACACCGGCTCGAAGACGGGGGCGCGTACGAGCGGCGGCTCGCGCAGCACGTCGGTCATCACGGCGCGCGAGACGCTCCTCATCCAGGAGATCGCCCAGACGAGGGCGTTCCTGCGGCTCGCCATCGCGCTCGCCGTGGCGACCTCGATCGCGATCACCTTCCTCGGCGGCGATCCGCTCGCGAAGAAGATCCTCTACGCGGCGCTCACGTCCGTCGTCGTCGTGTGCGGCTGGCTCGCCTGGCTGATCCGCGACGACGCGGGGTACACCATCCGCAAGGTGCTCCTCTCCGCGTTCGTGTCGATCACCGCAGCGTACGCGGCGGTCTACTACTTCGGCGTCTTCTCGCCCGCGGTCGTGATCATCCCCTTCGGTCTCTGCTTCTTCTCGAGCGGCGGATCGACGGCTGGCACCCTGTTCGTCTATCTGCTGTGCGCCTTCCTCGAGCTGTTCCTCGGCGTGCTCGTCACGACGGGGATCCTCCCCGATCGCGGCGTCGTCAGCGCAGTCGCCGTCGCGCCGCTCGACAAGCTTGCGATGGTGACGCTCATCGAGGCGATCTTCCTCGCCACCTACGCGATCATGCGCGCGAGTCGCGCCGCCACGCTCGAGGCGATCGAGCTGCACGATCGCGCGCTCGCGCAGATCTCGCAGCGCGAGGCGCTCCTCAAGGAGGCGCGACAGGATCTCGCGCAGGCGCTCAAGGCGAACGGCATCGGCCGCTACTCCGAGCATGTCCTCGGCGGGTTCAAGCTCGGCGACGTCATCGGGCGCGGTGCGATGGGCGAGGTCTACGAAGCGATCCACGTCGAGCGGAAGACGTCCGCCGCCGTGAAGGTGCTCCTCGATCACGTGCTCGCGCAGCCGGAGCACGTGCTCCGCTTCCATCGCGAGACGCGGCTCGCAGCGTCGCTCGACGTCCCGAACGTGGTCCGCGTGCTCGCGGTGGCCGACGTCGACGCGGCGATCCCCTACATCGCGATGGAGCGCCTGCACGGGATGGATCTCGCCGACTGGCTGCGCGAGCACCGGCGGATGAGCATGCCGCGGTTGGTCTCGATGGTGCGCCAGCTCGGGATCGGCCTCGACGCGGCGCGCATCGCCGGGATCGTCCACCGCGACCTCAAGCCGCGGAACGTCTTCCTCGCCAAGGGGGAGCAGGGCGGCGAGATGTGGAAGATCCTCGATTTCGGCGTGTCGAAGCAGTTGGACGAGGAGCACACGCTCACGCGCGACCGCATCGTCGGCACCCCGAACTACATGGCCCCGGAGCAGATCGACCACGGCGCGATCACCCACAAAACCGACCTCTTCGCGCTCGGCGTCATCGCGTATCGCGCGTCGACGGGCCGTCCCGCGTTCTCCGGCGATACCGAGAGCCAGATCCTCTACAAGGTCGTGCACG
>JBKJQC010000103.1:0-4043 GCA_046593995.1 Polyangiales bacterium | reverse complement strand
GCGAAGGCGCTGCTGGTCAAGCGACCACCATCGCTGGTGAGGGCGCTCGGCACGCAACGGGCCGAGGGCCTGCTAGAGGGAGAGGCCAAGGGACTGCGAGAGGGTGAGGCGCGCGGGAAAGCCGAAGGCCTCCGCGAGGGCAAGACCGAGGGCCTCCGAGAGGGCAATGCCAAGGGACTGCGCGAGGGTGAGGCCAAGGGACTGCGCGAGGGTGAGGCCAAGGGAGAGGCCAAGGGCTTGCGCGAGGCCGTGCGCACGGTGGGCGAGCTTCTCGGGATCGAGCTCGACGAGGCGCGCGAACGCGAGCTCGCCGCACTCGACGAGGCCGCGCTTCGCGCGCTCCTCGGGCATCTCAAGACCGCGCGAGCGTGGCCGTAGTGCTCGCCCCGCGCCGCTCTGCCGCGCTGCTCCTCGCTCTGCCCCTCGCGCTCGTGGGGGTGCTCGGCTGCAAGCGAAAGACGGAGGCGCGCGCGCTCTCGCAGGACGACGGACGCAACCAGAAGCAGGCGTGCCACCTCGCCGCCGGGGGCGTGATCGCCGCGGACGCGATCGTGCGTGCGGGGTGCGTCGTGACAATCGGCGAGAGGTATCTCGTCACCAAGGGCGCGACGCTCACCATCGAGCCGGGCGCGAAGCTCTCGTTCAAGAAGGGCGCGAGCCTCGCGGTCCAGGACGGCGCGCTCGTCGCGAAGGGCACGACGACCGAGCCCGTCGTGTTCACGTCCGCCGAGGCGGCGCCTTCACCTGGTGACTGGGGCGGCATCGTCTTCGCGGCGACGCAGAAGCCCTCCACGCTCGAGCACGTCGTCGTCGAGTGGGCGGGGGCCGTGCCACCGAGCGTCGCCGTGTCGGTGCCGAAACCCACGGTCGGGTGGGGCGCCGCTTCTGGCAGCGCGCTCGCCGATCGCGCGCCAGCGGTGCACGTCTCGGCAGACGCGGCGAAGCTCACGTTGGTGAGGTCGACCATCCGCCATGCGCCGCGGGTCGGGCTCACGGCCGACGGCGCGGAGCCCTTCGAGCGATTCGAGGGCAATGCGTTCGACTCGAACGGTGGTTTCGCGATGGATGTGCCGGCGGCCGCGCTCGGAGCCGTCGCCTCGATCGACTCGACCGAGCCGGTGCGCGTGCGCGGACGCGTGCTCCGATCGCAGACCTGGCCTCGCATCCAGGGCGGGATCGTCGTCGCGTCGTTGCTCGTCTCGTCGTCCGATCCGGCGCTCAGCGCCGTGCTCACGCTCGCGCCCGAGACGATCGTCCGCGTGGAGCCGAGGATCGCCATCCTGATCGGCGACTACAGCGACGCCGGCTCGCTCGTCGCGAAAGGAGCGCACTTCATGAGCGCAGCCGACAAACCGGCGCGCGGCGATTGGTCGGGGATTCGCTTCGGGAAGCGCTCACCGGGCACCGTCCTCGACGGCTGCCTCGTCGAGCACGCGGGGTACGAACCTCTTCCTCTTTCGAAGAGCTCGAAGAGCTCGACGACGAAGAAGCCGAGCGCGCCGGTCGCGCTCTCGATCCTCGAGCACATGAAGGACTTCAAGATCGTCAACACGACCTTCCGCGACAACCCGGGTCCGGGGATGGGGCTCGGCGGCGGCTTCAGCCTGTTGGTGGCGGGGACGGGCGGCTGCGAGGGGCTCGACGCGCCGAAGAACGGCAACAAATCGATCGGCCAGCCCCTCTGTGAATACCACGAGGATCCATTCGCGAATCTCGGGATGCTCGGCGCCTTCGGCACGAGCAGCGTGGGCACGACGGGACTCTTCGGCGACGGCGGCGACGCCTTCGGATCGAGCGGCCTCGGAACGAGCGGGGGCGGGCTCGGAGGAGGCGGCCTCGGGACGAGCGGCGTCGGCACGGGCGGACTGAAAGTCAGCGGTGGCGGTGGCGGCATCGGCGGCAAGGGCACCGGCGCGGGGCACGGCAACGGCGGGACGGCGAAGAGTCCGAGTGCGTCCTCGTCCGCGAGCCCGTGACGCTCAGTCGGCGTTCGTCGTACCTTCGGCTCGAGGGGGACTTCATGAACGCAACCGAGGACATCCTCGTGGTGGGCGCGGGACCGGTCGGCCTCACGTTGGCATCCGAGCTCCATCGACACGGCGTTCCGTGTCGCGTGGTGGAGCGTGCCGAGGGGCCATGTCGAGACTCGCGCGCGACCGACATGCAGGCGCGCACGCTCGAGATCCTGCAGGACATGGGCGTGATCGAGGAAGCGATCGCGTCCGGGCATCCGCACCGCGGCGTCTCGATGCACTCCGAGGGGGGATGGATCGCGCGGCTCGAGTTCGACACCCTCGACTCGCCCTTCCCCTACGCGCTCGGCATTCCGCAGGACGAGACCGAGCGGATGTTGCAGCGACACCTCGAACGTCTCGGCGGCACCGTCGAGCGGCGCGTGGAAGTAGCGCGCGTGGAGCCGAAGCCCGATGGCGCGGTGGTCACGCTGCTCTACCCCGACGGACGTTGGGAGAAGACGCGCCCCAAGTGGATCATCGGCTGCGACGGCGCGAGCAGCGCAGTGCGCTCGGGACTCGGGCTGAACTTCGAGGGGTCGTCCTACGAAGAGAGCTTCCTGATGGCCGACGTGCGGCTCGACTGGAAGGAGCGCTTCGACCACATCTACATCTTCTACGGCGAGAACGCGTTCCTCCTCGTGCTGCCGCTCCCCGGCGATCGGCGCGCGCGCCTCTTCCTCAACGAGCCTGACGGCGCGCAGCTCCCGCTCACGCTCGAGACGTTCCGGAGCCTCTTCCCGCGCGCGTGTCCGCTCTCTGCGACCCTCGACGAGCCGGGGTGGATGTCGCGATTCCGCATCCACAAGCGGATCGTCCCGAAATACCGCGTGGGCAACGTGCTCCTCGCGGGCGACGCCGCGCACGTCCACAGCCCGGTCAGCGGACAGGGCATGAACCTCGGGATGCAGGACGCGTACAACCTTGGATGGAAGCTCGCGTTGGTCGCGCGCGGCAAGGCTCCGGAGTCGCTCCTCGACAGCTACGAACCGGAGCGCCGGCCGATCGCGGTCAGCGTGATCGAGGACTCGGACCGTCAGCAGAAAGGCGCGCTCATCCAGGGGCGGTTCGGTCGCGCGGTGCGCGACAACGTGATGCAGATGTTGATGCGCTTCCCCTCGTTGACGAGGAAGCAACGCGACTCCGGCGCGCAGATCGGGTTCCACTATCGCGGCAGCCCGATCGTGTCCGAGCAGCGTCCGAGCGTGTTCGAGACGACGCTCCTCGAAGATCTCACCAGCGAGACCCCGAGCCTCGGCGCGTGGCGCGACTTCGCCTCCGCGCCGGCCGCGGGCGATCGCGCGCCCGATCTCCGCCTCGGTTCGGACACGCTGTTCCATCGACTGCGCGGCACGCACCACACGCTGCTCCTGTTCGACGGGCGCGCGCCGACGGCGGCCGGCTACCAGGGCCTGCTCACGATCGCGCGGGCCGTCCGCGCGCGCCACGGCGAGCTCGTTCGGCCCGTGATCGTCGTCTACGGCGACCACGTGCCCCCGGAGCTCGCCGAGGTCGACGACGTCTGGGTCGACCCGGACGGAAAGCTGCACGCGCGCTTCGGCGCGACGAGCGAGTGCCTGTACCTGATTCGCCCCGACGGATACGTCGGCCACCGGGCCCAGCCGGCCGAGCAGCCGAGCCTCGATCGTCACCTGCTCACGGTGTTCGGCGCGCAGGCCTGACCTACGCGCGGTGCGTCATCGTCATCTCGATGTGACGTGCCAACCCGCGCGGGAGGTGTCCGCGCGAGAAGCGTGGACTCGGAACGGCAGCCGGGGCGGCACGCTGCGAAATTGCGTGCGCGTGGTCCTCGCTTGCAGCGACAACGAGGAATGCGCTCTCGAATCCCGGTCGTCGCGGCCTTGCTCGTACTCGGCACGTCCTCGCTCTCGAGCGCGCGCGCGAGCGAGCTCCGCAGCGAGCTCCGCACCGAGGAGCCGACCACGCAGCACGTCGCCGGCCTCGTCGTCGCGAGCCTGGGGGTGATCGGCTTTGCCTCGGGAGTCTTCCTCGGACGCGATCGCGCGAAGC
>JBKJQC010001078.1:0-4169 GCA_046593995.1 Polyangiales bacterium | reverse complement strand
GAGCTGATCCCGATCGCATGGCTCACGCTGCAGCTCGGGAAGTCGCTGTTGAACGTACCGGGTGGTGCGCTCGCAGATCGCCTCGGCCCCCGTCGCGTGTTGCGCGCGAGCTGGATCATCTACGCGCTCTCGTACGCGGCGTTCGCATGGGCGCCGACGTGGGGGACGTTCTGGGCCTTGTTCGCGGTGTACGCGCTCCACTACGGCCTCGGCGAGGGCGCCGAGAAGTCGCTGCTCGTGCGCCTGGTGCCGAAGGGCGCGCGCGGGACGGCGTTCGGGATGCAGCACGCGATTCACGGCATTGCGTTGTTGCCCGCGAACATCGCCTTTGGGTGGTTGTATACGCGAAATCCCGCGATCGCGTTCGGGCTCTCGGCGTCGTTGGCGCTGATGGCGGTATTGCTGCTGACGGTGTCGACGGTGGAGCCGGCCGCGTCGACGGATTGACGAGTCAGCGGACGGTCGCTGGCTCGACGGCGATCAGGTGATCGGCCAGCGAGTACACGCGGAGCTGTTGGCGCTGCGCGACCCAGTGCTCGAGCAACTTCAGTCGTAATGCGAGCACCGTCGCAGAAGGCGAGCCGGGCCTGCCGCGATAATTCTCTTCGTCCGTCCAGAAGAGCGTCCTGTCGTCGAGGTCGAGCTTCAGGCTCGGGCCGGAAGAGCTCATGCCCTCGCAGCGCACCGCCACGCCGACGTCGGAGGTGACGAGCCCTTCCTCGATCGTCTTCTTCGGCGCGACGCGCATGTGGAGGAGCCCGAAGAGCTCGCGGTGTCCGAGGAGGAGGCGCTCCTTCTGCGACGGCGAGAGTCGGCCCTGTCGGTTCTGCTCGAGATCGTCGAGCGTCCAGCCTTCGCGTCGATGCTGGTGTCGTCGAACGACAGGTGTGGCGCGCACCGTCACCGTCGTTCCCGCCGATCGCTGGTGGTGGTCGGCTTCCGCAAGCGTTCCGCACGGACCCGCGAGGCGCGTAAGATGGCGGCGTGACGCGGCGAACGACGGTGTGGTGGCGGGGCGTGCTGCTGCTCGCGCTCGCGCTCGTCGCGTGCAAGAAGAAGCCGCCGGTCGACGGGGAGAAGCCGTCGGAGGAGAAGGTCGCGGAGGAAAAGGCTGCCGCCACAGAGGCGCCCGACGAGGAGCTACCGACGCCCCCGCCCGCCGCCGCGACGGGGCCACGCTACCTGCGCCCGAACCACGGCGGCACGCTGGTCGACGCGTTCAAGTTCCCCTCGGTGCCCGCGTCGATCATCGAGCAGCAGGTCGCGGGCTCGTCGACGAAGGCCGGCGCTGCGGCGATCCTGCGCCGGTTCGGTCTGACCGCGCTCGGCGGCGGCACGGGCCACTTCTGGATGGCGAAGGCGTCGCTCGTCGATCGGCTCGCGCGCGAACGCCTCTTGGTCGTCGCATTCCACGGCGAGCCGAACGGCGAGGGCGTGCGCGACGAGGACGGCTGGATCGTCTTCCTCGGTTCGACGTCCGACGATCGCGTGCTGAAGATCGGCGCGGTGCGCATCACGTCGAAGACGACCGTCGACGCGCCGGTCGAGGTCGACGCGCACGACCTGCACTCGCGCGACGTGGACGACGTGGTCGCGACCTGGTCGTCCTGCGTGAAGGCCGGCCAGAAGGCGTGTCACTCGATGCGCGCCTGGACGATGCAGCGTGGCTATCCGGAGCTGATCCTCGACGTCGCCGGCGAATCGAAGCCCGTGGTCTCCGCCGGCATCTTCCCGCCGCACGACGTCGTGGTCGACGGCCGCACGTGGAAGTTCGACGACAAGGCTTTTGCGTATCGCTAGTTCGTCGTCACGACGGGTGCGGGCGCCGGCACTTCCTCCGGCTCGTCGTCCTTGCCGCGCGAGACGACGAAGCCAAAAGCCGCGGCGGTGAAGAACATGATCAGGCTATAGATCGCCGCCGGGATCGCCATCGTTCCGTTGTTCAACAAGCGCGGGCTGCTCGCGATCGCGATCGCGAGGGTGCCGTTGTGGATCCCGATCTCCATCCCGATCGCGATCGCCTGCTTGCGCTTCACCTTCGCGACGCGCGGGATGAAGTAGCCGACGGCCATGCTCGCGAGGTTGAAGGTCAGCGCGGCGAGGCCGACCTGCTGGAAGAAGCCGAGGATCGTGTGGCGCTCCTTCGCGATCGCGGCGCCGATGACGAGCACGAGGAAGATCGCGGAGAGGATGCGCACCGGGCTCTGGAAGCGGTCGGCCGTCTTCGGCGACTTCGCCTTGATCAACATCCCGATCGCGACCGGGACGAGCACGATCGCGAAGACCTGGATCGCCTTGTCGAACTGCAGCGGGATCGCCTTTTCCGCGCCCATGAACTGCACCATCGAGAAGTTGATGATGAACGGAAGCGTCAGGAGCGAGAGCACGCTGTTGACCGCGGTGAGCGTGATGTTCAATGCGACGTCGCCCTTCGCGAGGTGACTGAACAGGTTGGCGGTCGCGCCGCCGGGGGACGCGGCAAGCAGCATCAGGCCGACGGCGAGCTCCGGTCCGAGCGAGAAGGCGCGCGCGATCGCGAAGCACACGACCGGAAGGATCAACATCTGACACGCGAGGCCGACCATGACGGCGCGTGGGTAGACCACGACCCGACGGAAATCCGCGAGCGTGAGGCTGAGACCGAGTCCGAGCATGATGATCGCGAGCGCGATCGGCAGAAACACGGCCGTGACGACGTTCGACTGCATGGTCCCTCCCCCGGGAGCGACGGTTGTACGCGAGGTTCTCCATCCCTCCTACGACGCCATGCGTCGCCGAGTCCCGACCCGCCGACGGAATGACCATCGCGACGCGCGTCGCGGACGCGTAGGGTGCCCTCATGCGTGGGCTGGCGATCGTGACGACGTGCATCTCTCTCGTGAGCGCGAGCGCGACGACGAACGCGCGGGCCGAGGCCGAGACGCCAAAAAAAGCCGCGGCCGGGTTCGGGAAGCGCGGCACCTTCCTCATCGCGGTCGACAACGTGCTCGGCTTCGAGGTCGAGAAGTTCGGGCGGGACGAGGAGGGCTCGTCGAACATGGGCTCCTTTCCCGGCGTCTTCGGCCCACGCCTCGGGCTGCACGGCGCGTTCTCCTCCGGGGTGACGCTGGGCTCGAACCTCGGTCTCTCGCTCCTCCGTGCCTCGCAAGGTTCGGGCGACGGCAGCGGCTTCCTCGCGTTCCAGGTGTCGCCGCGTGTCGGCTACGCGGGCAGCGTGAGCTCCTCGCTCGGATTCTGGCTCCGCGCCGGGCCTTCCTTCCGAGTCGTCATGCCAGACGGAGACGATGCGACCGTGCTCGCCGGGCTCGGCGGCGAGCTCTTCCTCGTTGCCACACCGGTCGACCACTTCGGCGTGATGTTCGGACCGACCTGCGACGTCGGCGTCGCCGGCGACAGGGAGCGCTCGCGCTACACCTCCTACGGGCTCTCGATCGGGCTGGTCGCGGACCTGTGAAAGCCGTCGTCACACCGCTCGCCCTCTCGCTCCTCGTCGTCGCGGCGACCACGCACGCCGCGCCGAAGGGCGCTGGAGAGACGCCGCGCCGAAGGGCGCTGGAGAGACGCCGGGCTTCGGCCCACGCGCCACCACGGTCCTCGTCGTCGATCACCTCGCCGGGATCTCGTACGCGACGCACGGCACCGGTCAGAGCTCCACGGGCGACGTGTCGTTGACGACGATAGGTACCCCGCTCAACGTCTTCTTGCTGGCTCCGACGACCCGCTTCGGCGCGCACTTCTTCGTGACGGACAGCATCTCGATCGGGACCGGGATCCACTACTCGATCCGCCGCGAAGAGGGCGGAGACGACAAGGTCACGACGGTCGGCCTCGCGCCGCGGATCGGGTTCGCGCACGCCTTCGACCCGCAGAACGCGATCTGGGTCCGCGTCGGGTTCGGATACCAGCGCTTATCCAACGAACGAGACACCGTCCAGACCGAGTGGTTGGTGGGCTCCGAGGTGTCGTACGTCTACACGCCGACCACGAGCTTCGGCTTCATGGTCGGTCCGATGTTCGATGTCGCGCTCTCGGGGAAGCGGCGGAACGTGCAAGGCAACGAGGTGCCTGTCCGTCATCGCATCTTCGGCGTGACGATGGGGTTCCTCTTCGACCTCTGACGATCAGGCCTTGGGCGCCTTGGCGAGCGCCTCCGCGAAGAGCGTGTCATA
>JBKJQC010000826.1:0-6053 GCA_046593995.1 Polyangiales bacterium | reverse complement strand
GCGATGGTGCGCATCCAGTCGCTGCGCGGCGTCGGCAAGTGGACCGCGAACACGATCGCGCTTCACGCCCTCGGTCACGCCGATGCCGTATTGGTGGGGGACGCCGTCCTGCCGTTCGTCACCACCATGGCGCTCACCGGACGCGCGGGCGGCGACGACGAGATGCTCGCCGCGCTCGCCCCGTTCAGACCGCACCGCGCGCGCGTGAATCGACTCTTCGAGCTCGCGATGGTGCTCGAGCACGAGATCCCCGGAGTCCCGCGGAAGCCCGCGAACCAGATCGATCCGCACCGACGGTTCCCCCATCGGTACTGAGGATCACGGCGTCCAGCGGCCGAGGCGCACGGGTGGCCTGAGGCGCCGCGGGAGCGCCGCGGCCGCGCTCTGCGAGGGACTTCGCCGGCTCGGCCGTCTGCTGATACGCATTCGGGCATGGCCCCGCCCGATCGTGAGAACGCTCTCGATCAGCGGCTGTACGATCTCCTCGAATCGCCGCATCCGCGCAGAGCTGCCGTCTTGGTCCGCGCGGGGCTCGTCGCCTTGATCGTCGCCACCGTCGCGGGGATCGTCCTCGAGACGGTCGAGCCGTTCCACCACCTCCACGGCCGCCTGTTCCTCCAGTTCGAGCTCGCGTCGGTCGCGGTGTTCGGCGTCGAGTACGTCGCGCGCCTCTGGGGGGCGACGGCGAGCCCGCGCGAGGACTTCCATCACCCGTTCTGGGGCCGACTGCGCTTCGCGATGACGCCGGCCGCGCTCGTCGACCTCGCCGCGATCCTGCCGGTGTTCTTGCTCGTCGTCGGCATCGACGTCGGCTTCCTGCGCATCGTCCGGGTGTTGCGCGCGCTGAAGCTGGTGCGCCACTCCCCCGCGATGACGATGCTCGCGCGGGTCGTTCACAACGAGCGGAAGAGCCTCGGGGGCGTGCTCCTCATCTTCGTCGTGCTGCTCTTCCTGACGTCGACGATGGCCTACTGGGCGGAGCGCGCCGCACAGCCCGCGACGTTCGGCAGCATCCCGCTCGCGATGTGGTGGGCGATGGCCGCGTTGACGACCGTCGGCTACGGCGACGTCACGCCGATCACGCTCGCCGGCCGTGTGATCGGCGGCCTCGTCGTCTTGCTCGGCATCGTGGTGATCGCGCTCCCGACCGGCATCATTGCGAGCGCGTTCGTCGAGGAAGCAAAGCGCCGCGACTTCGTCGTGACCTGGTCGCTCCTCGCCGAGATCCCCTTCTTCCAGGAGCTGAAAGCTGCGCGCATCGCCGATCTCGCGCAAGTGCTGAAGCCGCGGTTCGTCCAGGCGAAGGACGTCATCGTGCGGAAGGGCGACACGGCCGACTCGATGTTCATCATCGCGGAGGGCGAGGTCGAGGTCGATCTCGGCGCCGAGCGCGCGCCGGTCATCCTGCGCCGCGGACAGTTCTTCGGCGAGATGGCGCTGCTCGAACGCGTGACCCGCACGGCGACCGTGCGCGGAGCGGGCGACTGTCGGCTCCTCGAGCTGCAGGCGAAGGACTTCGCGGAGCTGTTGGAGGACAATCCGGAGCTCGGGGAGACCGTCACGAAAATCGCGAACGAGCGAAAGAGCCGCTGAGCGAGGAGCGGGGCCTCACAGGCCGCGTGACGTTTCGGCGCGCAACGGGATCTCGCCGGCCAGCGCTCCGTCGATCGTCGCGAGGATCCGTTCGCGATCGCGCGGGAGTCGACCGCCGAGCGGGAGATGGTTCGAGGCGTGGTTGGATCACGAGGGCTCACGAGGGGACGTTGCACTTCACACCCTTGATGACGCTCGCCTTGTTGCCGCTGTTGCACTGTCGCACGTGGCCCGCTGCGTCCAGGAGCACGTAGACGTCGGTCTCCGTCTTCGGGGGCGAAGTCCACTCGCAGCTCACGGTCTCGCACTCGGCGACCTCGAGCGGCTTGGTGGTCGTCGCCGTGCAGATGGCCTTCGTCGGATCGGCGGTGCTCCCTTGATAGAAGCTCACGCTGTAGTTCGCGGGCGCCTTGGCCGCGCCGCGGTTGCAGACCTGCACGGAGAGCGTCAGCTTGCCGTTCGCGCACAACGACTGCGATCCCTTCGCCGTGAGGTCCGGACTCTTCAGCGGGTCGGCGCTGCCCGGCGTGTTCTTGCGGAAGTCGTTGTACTTCGGCGTGGTGTTCTTCCAGTTCGCCGTCCACAGGCTGGTCTTGGGGATCGTGCCGTCGTCGTTCACGTTCGTGATCGAGTAGGCGTGCTGGTTCCAGATCGGCCGCGAGCGCACCCAGCGATCGGCGAAGTCGTGGTAGACGCGGATGCCCGCGAAGCCGTGCGGGTGCGACGCGCGACAGGTCTTCGCGGTCCCCGGCGTCCCTGCCGGGGGCGGCATGCAGATGAACCCGATCTCGTTGCACGCCGCCGCGTCCTTCGCGGGGCAGCACTCGGCGTCCGCGGTGCAGCGGCAGTACCCCTGGTCGCAGACCCCGGAGACGCAGTCGGTCGCCTTCTGGCAGCGCAGGCCGGCGAACACCGCATCGACACCGACGGTCGGGCGCGCGACGTCGGGGAACTCGATCTCGCCGGTCTCGCAGGGGCGACCGACGTTCTCGTTGCCCGCGGCGCCGCCGCAGTTGAGGTTCGAGGGGACGATCAGCTCCGCGCGATCGTCGTTGTTCACGTCGGCGACGACCGGGTTCTCGAACCAGGTGCAGCTCGACATGTACTGGCTGAAGATCACCTCGCCGGTGGTCCCCTTGTAGATGCGCGCGAAGCACTCGTCCGCGTACACGGCCTCGGCCACGCCGTCGGCGTCGAAGTCGAACACGGAGGAGCCGGTGACGTTCGACGAGAGATCCTGGCTCTTCTTCGACCAGAGGATCCCGTTCGTCGTCGTGGTGCCGCATTTCCCGCCCGGCCGCACCGTCGCCGCCTGACAGTCGGGATCGAGCACGCTGTACGAGTCGCTGCCGGCGACCGCGATCTCGGGTTGGCCGTCGCCGTCGAAGTCGGCGATGGTCGGCGGTCCGCCGCCGGCGCTGCCCGGGAGCCCGATCGGGCCCCACACCACCGCTCCGGCGAGGGACTGGACGGTCACTCTCCCGGCGGCGACGTCGACGATCTCCGCCTTGCCGTCGAACACGCCGTCGACCGAGTTGGTCCCGAAGTCGGCGAGCGCGGTGTGGCCTGCGAAGCCGCCGGTGACGGCAGCGACGACCGTCGTCCACGTCTTCGTGGCCTTGTCGAAGCGATAGATCGCGGCGCCGTTCACCATCTCGATGGCTCCGTCGCCGTCGATGTCCGCGAGGACCGGGAATCCGCCTTGCGCGCTCGACCCTGCCGCGAAGCCGGCCGGCGGCGTCGTCACGAGCTTCCCGCCTGCGTCGAAGACGTACCCGTCGCGGATGACCTCGGGCTTACCGTCGTCGTCGAGGTCGTGCATCGACGGACCGGCCCAGGTGCCGGGAGCGGGGATGGTCCACAAGGTGCCGTTCGCGTTCCGCGCGCGCCAGAGGATCTCCCATGCGGCGCCGTTCTTCTTGAACGCGATCACGCCCGCGGTCGATCCCGTGGGCTTCGAGTAGGCGACGATCTCCGGCACGCCGTCGCCGTCGAGATCACCGAGCGCGACGGGCGAGGACGCCGAGACGGTGGCGAGCTCGGGGCCGATCTGTGCGAGGTTCGCGGTCTGCGTGCAGTCCTTCCCGGAGAGCACGCGGAGGATGCCGTTCTGCTCGGAGCTGCCGTCGGCGCCGTTGTAGAACGGAACCACGATGCTCGGTGTGCCCCCCTTCTCGAACGTCGCGACCATCGGGGTCGCGAGGACGTTGAGGTACGTCGGGTGGGTGTCGAGGGCGGGCGCCTTCTTGAACTCGCAGAACACCTCTGGCGCGAAGAGACCGACGGGCACGAACGTCGCGCAGTCGGGGTTCGACGTCTTGCCCGGCGCGCCGTACGGCATGCACTTCCCGAGCGTCTTGTCGCAGTACGTGTCGTTCTGACACTCGTTGTCGCTCGTGCAGGCCTGCTCCTGGATGCACATCCCCTTGAAGCAGAAAGTCCCGACGCTGCACGGAGGACTGCACGCGCCCGACTCGGACGATCCGAGGTCGAACGAGTTGCCGCTGTCCGTCGCCGGCGCATCCAGATCGCCGCTCGTGTCGGTGGTGCCCTCGTCGGAGCTCGTCGACGAATCCGTCCCCGTGCCAGGGTCGAGCGGCGACTCTCCTCCGTCGGACCCACCGCACGCGACGATGGCGATGGACGAGAGGACGAGGGCGATGAGCGGAGACCGCTTCGATGACATGGGAAAAGAATGCCGTGGACGGCCGATCGGCGCCATCGTTTGTCATCGTCTTTCGTCCGTCACTCGCGCATGACGTGGCATCCGTTTCCCGTCTTGCATCGGGCGGCACGGATCCTAGAGTCCGACGGCCCGATGTCACGCGACGATGACTCCTTCCGGAAGCACGGCAAGGGCGCCCACGAGGGCGCACCGAGCACGTCCCCCTATGTCGTGAACGCGACCTCGAACGCACGCGCCATCTCTCGAGCGTCACGGAAACGGTCTCGCGCGTGCGGCGCGAGCCCGCGCATCAGCGCGGCGACAATCGCCGGCGACAGGTCGGGTGCGACGGCCAGCGGATCGGGTACGCCCACCGTGCGCGCGAGCCTCGCGACCTCGAGCGGATCCCGGCTGGTGAACGCCGGCCGCCCGGTGATCGCGCGATAGACGACCAACGAGAAGCTGTAGAGATCCGCGCGCGCGTCGAGCGGCTCGCCGAGCGCCTGTTCCGGCGCCATGTACGTCGCCGTCCCGACCAATGACTCCGACTCGGGCGCGTCGACCAGCAACGCCACGCCGAAGTCGACGAGCTTCCACGTCCCGCCGTGGGCTGTCGTTGCATGAATCAGGTTGCTCGGCTTGATGTCGCGATGGACGACGCCGGCACCGTGCGCGTCATCGAGCGCCCGGGCGACCTCGGCGACGAGCGTGCGCACCTCGGCCAGCGAGAGGCGGCGGCGGGCCCGGAGGATGTCGGTGAGGGATGGTCCCTCGATGTACTCCATGGCGATGTAGGGAAGCTCGCCGCCGATCGGCGATAGGTCGTAGAGGCGCGCGACGTGCGGGCTCGTGATCCGCCGCAGCGCCTCGGCCTCGGTGATGAACATGCCGAGCGTGAAGGCATCGGACACGACCTCTCCGCGGACGACCTTCAGCGCGGCGCGCACGCCATCCCGGCTCGCCTCGTACACCTCCCCCATGCTGCCGCGTCCGAGCAACGAGCCGACCTGGTAGGGGCCCACCTGCAGGCCGGAGAAGATTCCGTTCCGCTCACCGGCGAGCAACTGCGCGAGCTCCTGACGTGCGGTGGTGAGGACTACCGCCTTCTGCGCCGCCTCACGCGTCGCGGCCTCGGCGCGCCGGGTCAGCGCCTCGAAGCGGCGATCGATCACGACCGTCAGCCCGAACGTCGCCGCGTAGATGGCCATCAAGAGGACGTGCTGCAGGATGGCGTGCCCGATCGGCTGCCCCGGCGCGCGGATCGGCGCGTTGCCGAGGTCCGGGACCACCCCCGTGAGCACCAGGCCGAACGCGACTGAGTGCGACACCACGAGCGTGCCGAGGACGCTGCCACGCCGAGTCCGCCACACGTCGCGCTGCGCCGATGAGAAGATGCCGCCCGCAAACAGCAGCGTCGTGATCACCGCGGGCAGCGCCGATGGAAACCCGAGCGCGTAGAGCGGCCCGATCGAGAGTATGACGACGACGGACCATACGTGATAGGTCCAGCCGCGCCGCCGCGCCATCAAGAGGGCGACGACGATCCCGAGCATCGACGCCCAAGCGACATGGAGCGCCACGCGCTCTCGGATCACCGGTGCAATGAGCAGCGCGCCGATCGCTGCGAAGCCGATCACCAACCAGTTGAAGAGGGCCATCTTCGACTGGAACGCCTGCTGCCAGACGCTGCCCGTCGACGCGCGCGTGCGCGCTGTCGGGAGCATCGACACCCGCGTCTCACCGGTCTCGTCGACCGGGACCGACGCCGAGACCTTGCCGACCGCGAGCGCCCGTA
>JBKJQC010000781.1:0-22435 GCA_046593995.1 Polyangiales bacterium | reverse complement strand
GTTCGGTGTCTCCATGAATCCGTATTGCGCGCGAACCTGGAAGAAGCCGTTCCCCAGGTCGTTGATCCCCTCGATGATCGCTTCCCGTCCGACCTCGGGGACGTGCTGAGTGGCAATCGACAGCAACAGCACCTGCTGGTGCAGCACCTTGTTGTGTTTGAAGTGATGAAGGAGGACCGGCGGCGCGCCCTCCGGGTTCGACGTCATGAATACGGCCGTCCCCGTCACGCGCGTCGGGTTGGTCGCGGCGACGTCCGCCATGAACATGTCGAGGGGGAGGGTCAGCTTCACGAACTCGTCGCGCAAGAGCTGACGTCCCCGGTGCCACGTCGTCATCAACGCAAACATGACGACCCCGATCGCCAGCGGGAACCAACCACCGTCGGCGATCTTGTGGACGTTCGCGCCGAAGAACGAGAGGTCCATCGTGAGGAACAGCGCGACGAGCGCGCCGGCCGCGAGCCGGCTCCAGCCCCACCGACGCGCGACGCCGTAGAAGAGGATGCTGGTGATGGCCATGGTGCCGGTGACCGCGATGCCGTACGCCGACGCGAACTTGCTCGAGTCCTGGAACGCGAGCACCAGCACGATGCAGCCGACCATGAGCGCGTAGTTCACCTCCGGCACGTAGATCTGCCCCTCGGCCTTTCCCGAGGTGTGGACGATCGTGACGCGCGGCCAGTAGCCGAGCTGCACCGCTTGTTGGGTGAGCGAGAACGCGCCCGAGATCAGGGCCTGCGAAGCGACGACTGCCGCGACGGTCGCGAGCGCGATCAGGCCCCAGCGGAGCGGCCCCGACACCATCTCGTAGAAGGGGCTCTCGACTGCGCCCTTCGTGAGCAAGAGCGCTCCCTGCCCGAAGTAGTTCGCGAGCAGCGCCGGGAAGGCCGCGCAGAACCAGGCGAGCCGAATCGGCTTCTTGCCGAAGTGTCCCATGTCCGCGTAGAGCGCTTCACCGCCGGTGACACAGAGGAACACGAAGCCGATCACCAGGACGCCGTGCAGGCGGTTGATCATGAAGAACCGAATCGCGTGGCGCGGATCGACCGCCAGGAGGACCTCCGGCCGCTTCGCGATCCAATACACGCCGACGGTTCCGATCGTCAGGAACCAGACGAGGATCGCCGGCCCGAACACGGCGCCGACGCGGGCGGTACCCACCCTCTGCGCGAGGAAGAGCAGCGTGATGATCACGATCGAGATGCCCATCACGACGGGCTTGGTGAAGAACGTGCTCGTGGTACGGAGGCCCTCCATCGCACCGAGGACCGAGATCGCCGGCGTGATCACGCCGTCGCCGTAGAGAAGCGCGGTACCGAACAGACCGAGCGCGACGTAGATGCCCATCGACCGGGCGTTGCCGCGGCCGGGGTTGGCCTTCAACAGCGCGAGTAGCGCGAGGATCCCTCCTTCGCCGCGGTTGTCGGCGCGCATGATGAACGAGAGGTACTTCACGACGATGACCATCGTGAGCGACCAGAAGAACAACGACTCGATGCCGAGCACGTTCGCGCGCGTCACCGCGACGCCGTGCGGCAGGGTGAAGCACTCGCGGATCGCATACAGCGGCGACGTGCCGATGTCGCCGTACACGACGCCCAGCGCCGCGAGCGAGATCTTCAACAGCTCACGAGTGTTCTCGATCTTGGGAGCGTGCGAGCCTTCGCCGAGCGAGGAGCTTGCCTGCGACATGCCGTTCCTTCGCGCGCGAGGACGCGAACCGGAAGGTTCGTTCGGCGCCTGGCGGCGGCAAGAACGATGCGCGGGGGATCCCCGATTTTTATCTTTCCTTGATGTGTCGGAACGCGAGGTACGGCAGGCCGATCACGCACAGCGCCCCGAGCGTCGCCTCGCCGTCGAGCGGCTCGCCGCGCGCGATGTGCAACGCGCACGACGCCACGCTCGCGACCCACAACAGGATCGCGACCGGCAGCAAGGCCACCTCGTCGTCATCGATCGCGCGCGGCTCGGCCGCGGCTGGTGCGGGACGGCGGTACGGCATCCACGAGCCACGGTGGTGTCTTCCGCCTCAAGGCGTCGCAAATATGCGGCGAGAGATCGTCAAGATTTCATCAAGGCCGGTCGCGGTCACGGTCAATCACGCCTCGGTACGCAGCCGGTAGCCGACGCCGGGTTCGGTGACCAGATGGCGAGGCCGCGCGGCGTGCGCCTCGAGCTTGTGGCGGAGCTGCGCCATGTACACGCGCAAGTACTGCGTCTGATCGACGTAGGACGGTCCCCACACCTCCTTCAACAGCTGTCGATGCGTGAGCACCTTGCCCGGGTGCTTGGCGAGCGTCGCCAGCAGCTTGTACTCGGTGGGCGTGAGGTGCACCTCCCGCTCGGCGACGCTGACGATGCGACGTGCGAAGTCGATGCGAACGGCGCCGAACGTCAGCGTCGGCTCGGGCTCGTGCCCGATGCGCTCGACATGACGTAGCGCCACGCGCAGCCGAGCCAGGAGCTCGCCCGTCCCGAAGGGCTTCGTCAGGTAGTCGTCGGCGCCGCCGTCGAGGGCGTCGATCTTGTCCTGCTCCTGGCCACGCGCCGAGATGACGATGATCGGGACGACGCTCCATTCCCGCACCGCGCCGATGACCTCGAGCCCCGGTCGATCGGGCAAGCCGAGATCGAGGATGATCAAGTCGGGGTTGTACGCGGTCGCCTGCTTCATGGCGTCACCGGCGGTCGCCGTCTCGAGCAGCCGGTATCCGTGCGCGGTCAACGATGCGCGGAGGAACTTGCGCATCGGCGCCTCGTCCTCGACGAGCAGTACGAGGTGACCCGGAGTGCTCATGGCGTGCTCATGGCGACCCCGCCTTCGAGCGCTGGTGCTTCGCCGACGATCGGTATCGTGAAGCGGAAGCTCGCGCCGCCCCCCTCGCGTTCGACGACCCAGATCTGCCCGCCGTGCGCGGCCACGATCCCCCGGCAGATGGCGAGCCCGAGCCCGGCGCCGGCCACGTCCTGGCGGCCGCGCTGGAACTTCTCGAAGATCCGGCCGGCCTCCGCGACGTCCACGCCCGCACCGCGATCCTCGATCTCGACCTGCACGGCGTCGGCGACGCGCGCTGCGGCGATGCGGATCGGCGTCGCTTCGGGCGTGTACTTCGACGCGTTCTCCAACAGGTTGACCAGCACTTGCTCGATCAAGGTCGCGTCGATGGGAACGAGCGAGAGCTCGTCGGGGAGGGACACCGTGACCTCGCGCGCAGCGAGCGCCGTCTCCGTTCGGCGGAGCGCGGTCCCGATGACCTCCTCGAGCGGCTGCCACTGACGCTTCACCTCCAAGGCCCCGCCTTCGAGACGCGTCATGTCGAGCAGGTTCTCGAGTCGACGCTCCAGCGACTGCGCCTCCTTCATGATCGTCTCGGTCAACTCAGTGCGCACGGCAGGCGGGATGCGGTCGTCGAGGAGCGTGCTGGCCGCACCGGTGACGACGGCGAGCGGCGTCCGCAGATCGTGCGAGATCGAGCTCAGGAGAGCGTTGCGGATCTGTTCGGTCTCCACGCGCAGACGGGCATCATGGCTCTCTTGCGCGAGCTGCTCTCGCTCGATCGCGGCCGCGACCAGCTGCGCCAGGGCCACGACCTGCTCGCGATCATGTTCGATGGATTCGTCGCCGACGATGGACAATTCCCCGACGACGCCGCGTGACGCGACGAGCGGCACGCCCGCAGCCGAGGTGTTCGTCGCCGCCGCGTCGAGCGTGATGGAGACCTCGCCGAACGGTCGGAGGTGCCTCGAGGCGATGAGCACCACCGCGTCGCACGACTGCGCGGCGTCGAGATCGCGCTTGAGCTCGTAGAGCTGACGGACCGCGCGCTCGCGAACGCGCGCGCCTTCAGCGTGATCGCGGACGCGCCGCGTGAGGCTACTGATGACGATTGCGACCACGAGCATCACCGCGAACGTGACCAGGTGCCCAGGGTCGTCGACCGCGAACGTGTAGTGCGGTGGAACGAAGAAGAAGTCGAAGCAGAGGACGCTCGCGACCGCCGACGCGAGCGACTCGACGTAGCCATACCGCATCGACACGATGACGACGCCGAGCAGATAGACCATGACGACGTCCGCGAGGCGCTGCTGACCCGGCAGACCGCGCCCGACGGCGGTCGCCACCGCGAGACAGACCAATGCGACGACCAACCCCTCGCCCCGGCGCGCCCGGCCGCCCATGCGTCTGTTCCTCGGAGGGCGCGGCCCGATCGTCCTGCTCAGGACGGGCGTCACGGAAGAGCACCCGTGACGCACTGCACCGAGCACGCGTCCGGGACGGCGAATGGGTGAGCGGGTTTCATCGTTCTGTCACGAATCTGTCGGGACGACACCGACGAGCGCCGCAGAGCGTAGCCTGCCGCGCCCGAGATGATGGATTGGACGCTTCACGCCACTCGTCCCCCCGCCTTCGATCCGCGCGCGATCGCGGCAGCGTGCGGTGAACCGCGCAAGACCGTGCACGTCGTCTCGGAGGGAATGGCGCGCGCCGGCGTCCGCGGGCGCATTGGTGTCGCGCTGGAAGGTGACGTCGCGAAGGCGAACGGGAGGCCGGGCTTCCCGTGGCTCGCGACCCTGCCGCCGCTCTACCCCGAGTGGCTCGGCGACCGCAGCTTCTGCGAAGCGCACGGCGTGCGGTTTCCCTACGTCGTCGGCGAGATGGCGAACGGGATCGCGACCGCACGCTTGGTGGTCGCGATGGCGCGCGCGGAGATGCTCGGGTTCTTCGGCGCGGCGGGCTTGCTCCCCGATCGGGTGGAGCGCGCGCTCGACGAGATCGAAGGTGAGCTCGCTCCTCGAGGCAGCGGCACGAACCTGCCCTACGGCGTCAACCTCATCCATTCGCCGCAGGAGATCGCGGTGGAGAACGCGGTCTGCGATCTGCTGCTCCGTCGGCGGGTCTCCCGCGTGTGCGCGTCCGCGTTCATGGCGCTGACGCCCGCGGTCGTTCGCTACGCCGTCGCCGGCCTCCGAAGCCTGCCGGACGGCCGCATCGAGCGGACGACGCACCTGTTCGGCAAGGTCTCGCGCACCGAGCTCGCCGAGATGTTCTTCTCTCCCGCGCCACCGGCGATCCTCGAGCAGCTCGTGCGGGCCGGCCAGATCACCGCCGAGCAGTCCGCGCTCGCGCATCGCGTGCCGCTCGCGGAGGACGTCACCGTCGAGGCCGACTCCGGCGGCCACACCGACAACCGCGCGCTGACGGTGGTGCTCCCGCTGGTGATCGCGCTCCGCGATCGGCTCGCGCGGAAGTTCGAGTACGAGTCGCCGCTGCGCGTCGGCGCCGCAGGCGGTCTCGGCGTCCCCTCGGCGATCGCGGCCGCGTTCGGGATGGGCGCGGCGTACGTGCTCACCGGCTCGATCAACCAGTCCGCGGTGGAAGCGGGCTTGAGCGAAGAGGGCCGCCGGATGCTCGCCGGGGCCGGCATGGCCGACGTGATGATGGCGCCCGCCGCCGACATGTTCGAGATGGGCGTCAAGGTCCAGGTGCTCAAGCGCGGCACGATGTTCGGCCAGCGCGCGACCCGCCTCTACGAGCTCTACCGCGAGCACGCCTCCCTCGACGACATCCCTGCCGCCGGGCGCGCCAAGCTCGAGAAGGACATCCTCGGCATGAGCGTCGAGGAGGTGTGGTCGACGACCAAGGCGTACTTCCAGGCGCGCGCTCCGGAAGAAATCGCCAAGGCGGAGCGAGACCCGAAGCACAAGATGGCCCTGGTGTTCCGTTGGTACCTCGGCCTCTCGAGCCGCTGGGCGATCGACGGCGATCCCCGTCGCAAGCTCGATTTCCAAATCTGGTGCGGCCCCGCGATGGGCGCTTTCAACGACTGGGTGAAGGGCTCGTTCCTCGAGCCGGCCGAGGCGCGCACCGCAGCGCAGATCGCGCGGAACCTCCTCGAGGGCGCGGCAGTGATCACGCGCGCGCAGCAGCTCCGCACCTACGGCGTCCCCGTTCCCTCCGAAGCGTTCCAGTTCGTCCCCCGTCCGCTCGCCTGAACACCATGAGCAAGATCGCCCGTCATAGAGAGCCCATCGCCATCGTCGGCGTGAGCGGATTGTTCCCCGGCTCGGTCGGTACCCACGGCTTCTGGGCCGACATCCTCCGCGGCCGCGATCTCCTCAAGGACGTGCCGGCGTCGCACTGGCTCTTGTCCGACTACTACGACCCGAACCCGCTCGCGCGCGACAAGACGTACGCGAACCGTGGCGCGTTCCTCGAGGACGTGGAGTTCGATCCGATGGCGTGGGGCGTGCCGCCGTCGGCCCTGCCCGCGACCGATACGAGCCAGCTCCTCGCGCTCATCGTCGCCCAGCGCGTGCTCGAGGACGCGGGCCGCGGCGATCTCGGGAAGATCAACCGCGATCGCACGAGCGTCATCCTCGGCATCACCTCCGCGCAGGAGCTGCTCGGCACGCTCGTGAGCCGGCTGCAGCGGCCGGTATGGAGCAAGGCCCTCCGCGAGATGGGTCTCCCCGAGAGCGAGATCGACGAGGCGTGCGAGCGCATCGCCTCGCACTACGTCGAGTGGCAGGAGAGCTCGTTCCCCGGCGTCCTCGGCAACGTCGTCGCGGGACGGATCGCGAACCGGCTCGATCTCGGCGGCACCAACTGCGTGTGCGACGCCGCGTGCGCGAGCTCGTTCTCGGCGCTCGCGATGGGTGTCAACGAGCTGCAGCTGGGCGATTCGGACGTCGTCATCACCGGCGGCGTCGACACGATGAACGACATCTTCATGTACATGTGCTTCAGCAAGACGCCGGCGCTGTCGCGCACCGGCGATTGCCGGCCGTTCTCCGACAAGGCCGACGGGACGATGCTCGGCGAAGGCATCGCCATGGTCGCGATGAAGCGGCTGAGTGACGCCGAGGCCGCCGGTGATCCGATCTATGCCGTGATCCGCGGCGTCGGCTCCGCATCGGATGGTCGCGCGACGAGCGTGTACGCGCCACTCCCCGGCGGCCAGGCAAAGGCGCTGCGCCGCGCGTACGAGCAGGCCGGGTACGGCGCCGACACCGTGGAGCTCGTCGAGGCGCACGGCACCGGGACCATGGCCGGCGACGCCGCCGAGGTGACGGGGCTGAAGATGGTGTTCGAGGACACCGATCGGTTCCGCAAAGGCGATCGTCAGTTCGTCGCGCTCGGCTCGGTGAAGTCGCAGATCGGCCACACCAAGTCGGCGGCCGGGGCTGCAGGCCTGTTCAAGGCCGTGATGGCGCTCCACCACAAGGTGCTCCCGCCGACGATCAAGATCGATCGTCCGAGCCCCAAGCTCGACATCGAGAACTCACCGTTCCACCTCGCGACGCGCACGCGTCCGTGGCTCCGCGATGGAACCCACCCTCGTCGCGCCTCGGTGAGCGCGTTCGGGTTCGGCGGATCGAACTTCCACGTCGCGCTCGAGGAGTACGTCGGCGAGAGCAAGGCGCCTAAGGTCCGCACCGCCAAGAGCGAGCTCGTCCTCGCGAGCGGAAGCGATCCCAAGGCGCTCGGCGAAGCGGCAAAGGCGCTCGCGAGCGAGATCCGGGCGTCGCTCGCCGCGGCGCGCGACACGTCGATCGAGAACGAGGCGCGCGTCCTGCAGGTGTTCGCCGAGCGTACGCAGAAGAGCTTCGTCGTCGCGCCCGCGCGCCTCGCGATCGTGGCCGAGAGCGCGACCGAGCTCGCGAACAAGCTCGAGGAGGCGGCGGCGCAGCTCCCACGCGACGGCTTCCTCGCCACGCCGAAGGGGATCTTCGCCGCGCACGGCACGCCGGAGAGAGACGTCTGCTTCGTGTTCCCCGGCCAGGGCAGCCAGTACGTCCGGATGGGCGAGTCGCTGGCGATGACGTTCGACGAGGCGCGATCGCAGTGGGATCGCGCGACGACGGTCACGCCCGGACTCGGCGACGTCGTCTTCCCGCGTTCGTCCTTCGCAGCGGACGCAGAGGAGAAGGCGCAGGCGCAGGTCACCAAGACCGAGTGGGCGCAGCCCGCCATCGGTGCGGCGAGCCTCGCGACGGCGGCGCTCTTGTCGAAGCTCGGCCTGGAGCCGGTCGCGACGTGCGGTCACAGCTTCGGCGAGATCAGCGCGCTCTGTGCAGCGGGCGTGCTCACGGCCGACGACGCTCTCCGCATCGCGCGGGCACGCGGCGAGCGGATGGCAGAGGCCGCGAGGCTCCCCGGCGCGATGACCGCCGTGATCGCGTCGCGTACGGACGTCGAGGCGCTCGGCCTCGCGCACGTGTCGGTCGCGAACCACAACGCGCCGAACGAGGTGGTGATCTCGGGCGGCACCGAGGCGATCGCGCAGGCCGAGAAGGTGCTCGCCGAGCGCGGTCTGAAGCACAAGCGACTCGGCGTCGCGACGGCGTTCCACTCGCCGATCGTCGCATCGGCGGTCGAGCCTTTCGCCGCGTTCCTCCGCGACATCCCGTTCGCCGCGCCGAAGGTCGACGTCATCGGGAACGGCACCGCTCTGCCCTACGGTGGCGACGCGGACGCGATGCGCATGCAGCTCGCGACCCAGCTCGCCGGACCGGTGCGCTTCGTCGAGTCGATCGAGGCGATCTACGCGCGCGGCGTGCGCACGTTCGTCGAGGTCGGACCTGGCGCGGTGCTCACCGGGCTCGTCGATCGGATCCTCGAGGGGAAGCCGCACCACGCTGTCGCGACCGACCGCAAGGGCAAGGATGCGCTCACCGCGTTCCACGAGGCGCTCGGCAAGCTGGCCGTCCTCGGCGTGCAGCTCGACTTCGCTGCGCTCTGGGCGGAGTACGCGTCCGCGGTCGATCCGCGATCGGTGCCCGTGCCGAAGATGGCGCTCAAGCTCAACGGGTCGAACTACGGGAAGTACCACCCCGCGAACCCCGTGGGCGCAAAGTCGCCGAAGGCGCTGCCGCCGAACGGGCCGAGAAGGCCGGCCCAGCCTCCCACTGGCAGCAATGGCAGCACCGTCCACGGCCAAGTGCCCGCCGTCGTCGCTGCCGCTCCGCCGGTCCGCCGCGACACCTCTCCGACTCCGACGACCTCCTCGACCCCGGGAACCGTGATGTCCACTCGTAAAGAATCCTCCGCCCCCGTCTCGCACGTAGCACCTGCTCCCGTTCACGCAGCGCCGCTCAGCGGTGACGTGCAGCTCGCGTGGGTCGCCGCGTACCAGGAGGCACAGCGCCAGACGGCTGAAGCGCACGCGGCGTACCAGCGCGCGATGGCGGAGACGCATCAGGCGTTCCTCCGCACCGCCGAGACCTCGTTCACGGGTCTCGCCGCGATGCTCACCGGCGGCCGCATCGAAGCGTCGGCGCCGGCACCGCGTGCGACTCCGATCGCGATCCCCCCTGCCCCTGCCCCTGCTCCCTCGCCGGTGTTCGCACCCGCGCCCGCGCCGATGGTCGTCGCGCCTGCGCCCGTCGCTGCGCCCGCGGCGGTGGCGCCCGCTCCCCTCGCGGCGGTCGTGAGCGGTGCGCCCGCGGCCCTCGAGCAGACGATGCTCGAGATCGTCGCGCTGAAGACCGGCTACCCCGTCGACATGCTCGGCGCCGACATGGACCTCGAAGCCGACCTCGGCGTCGACTCGATCAAGCGGGTCGAGATCCTCGCCGCGCTTCGCGCGCGCACGGCGAACCTCCCCGAGCTCGACATGGCGAAGCTCGCGTCGTTGCGGACGCTCGCGCAGATCACCGCGCACGTCCGCGAAGTGATGGGTGGGTCGGCGCCGACGCCTGGACCGGCTCTAGCCGCACCGGCGGCGAAGAACAACGGCAGCAATGGCACGAATGGCACGAGTCGCGGCAACGGCGTCCCTGCCGACCTCGAGCAGACGATGCTCGAGATCGTCGCGCTGAAGACGGGCTACCCGGTCGACATGCTGGGCGCGGACATGGATCTCGAAGCCGACCTCGGCGTCGACTCCATCAAGCGCGTCGAGATCCTCGCGGCGCTACGAGAGCGCACGTCGAACCTGCCGGAGCTCGACATGGCGAAGCTCGCTTCGCTCCGCACGCTCGCGCAGATCACCGCGCACGTGAAGGAAGTGATGGGCGGCGGCGGCCCCCAGCCGGTCGCTGCGGCACCTGCGCTGCCCAGATTATCGGCAGGCGTGTCGGGGGGCCCGAGTGGAACCGCTCGTTGGGTCACCGCCGTCGTTCCCGCTCCGGCGCGTGGTCTCGCGCTCTCGGGGCTCCTCTCGTCGAAGCGCTGCGTGGTGACGGACGACCAGCATGGTCTCGCGGCGCTCGTGGTCGCGCGCTTGCAGGCCCATGGCATCGCGGCCGAAGTCGTCGCAGAGGCGCCGAGCGACGCCGACGCGTTGATCGACCTCGTGGGCCTCCGCCCAGATTCGAGTGACCGCGCGGCAGTGATGGAGCTCCCGCGCCTCGCCCTCGCGAACGCACGCTCCGTCGCGAAGGGCATGACCGATCGCGGCGGCGTCTACGTGGTCGTGCAGGACACGGGTGGCGATTTTGGATTCTCGGGATCGGATCGCGCGTGGCTCGGCGGGCTCACCGGCCTCCTGAAGACTGCCGCGCAGGAATGGCCGAAGTGCTCCGCGCGCGCCATCGATCTGCAGAGCGCAGATCGCACGCTCGACGCTCGCGCGGACGCGCTCGTCTCCGAGCTGCTCTTCGGCGGGCACGAGCTCGAGGTCGGCCTGCGCGCGGACGGCACGCGTCTCACCGTCACGAGCCAGGGCATCCCCGTCTCGCCGACGCGCAAGATCACCGACGTGGTCTCGCCCGACGACGTCATCGTCGTCTCCGGCGGCGCGCGCGGGGTCACCGCGGCGTGCGTCCTCGCGCTCGTTCGCGCGACGCGCTGTCGCGTGGTCATCCTCGCCCGCACCGCGCTCGCCGAGGAACCGACGTGCGTGCACGGCGTGGACGGTGATGGCCCTCTGAAGCAAGCTCTCCTCGCCGACGCCCGCGCACGTGGCGAGAAGCTCACGCCGCCGGAGCTCGGCGCGCGTGTCGCCTTGGTCGTCGGCAACCGCGAGATCCGCGACGTCCTCGCGCAGATCGGCGCCGCAGGTGGCGACGTCCGCTACGAAGCCGTCGACGTCACCGACGCCGCGGGCGTCTCGCGCGTCCTCGCTGCGGCGCGCACGCAGTGGGGCCCGATCGCGGGGTTGATCCACGGCGCCGGCGTCATCGCCGACAAGCTGATCGCCGAGAAGACCGACGCACAGCTCGAGCGCGTGCTCTCGACGAAGGTCCGCGGTCTCCAGGCTTTACTCGCGGCGACCGAGCACGATCCGCTGAAGCTCGTGGTGCTGTTCTCGTCGGTCGCCGGCCGCGCCGGGAACCGCGGACAGTGCGACTACGCGATGGCCAACGAGATCCTGAACAAGGTCGCGTGCGCCGAGCAGCAGAAGCGTCTCCCTGGTTCGACTCGGGCTTGTGTGTTCAAGTCGCTCGGCTGGGGACCGTGGGAGGCGGGCATGGTCAACCCGGTCCTGCGCGCGCACTTCGAGAAGGCGGGCGTTCCGCTGGTCACGCTCGACGGGGGCCCGCGCGCGATGCTCGACGAGATCGCCGCCGGCGGTCCGGTCGACGTCGTTCTCGGCGCGGAGCCGAAGCCGGAGGCGCTGGTGGGTGAAGGGGGCGCGCGTTCGCTCTGCGTCGACGTGCTCGTCGACGCTGGATCAGCGCCCTACCTCGCGGATCACCGGGTGAAGGGAGCGGCCGTCGTGCCGATCGTCCTCGCCATCGAGTGGCTCGCGCGCGCGGCCGAGGCGCTGTGTCCCGGCAAGGTGTTCGTCGAGGCGAGCGAGCTCCGTGTGCTGCGCGGAATCAAGCTCGCGCACTACGGCACCGGGGCGGATCGGTTCACGATCAGGGTCAGCACCCGAGACGGAGAGACGATCGCAGGCGAGGTGCTCGGCGAGGGCTCCGTGCTGCACTACGGCGCGAAGATCCGCGTCGCCGCGTCTCGTGCGGAGGCGCGCGAGAAGGCGCGTCCACCGGCCGCGCTGAACGGGGTGAAAACGCCTTGGGCCGGTGCGCTCTACGGCGACGCGCTGTTCCACGGACCGGCGTTCCAGGTCATCTGCCAAGACAATCAGCGTACGCCGGTGCTCTCGCGTGACGGCATCGAAGGGGACCTCGGCGGCGTGCGCACGAAGGCTTGGCCCGGGGCGTTCATCACCGATCCGGCACTCCTCGACGGTGCGCTGCAGCTCGCCATCACGTTCTGCAAGGCGGCGACGGGTGGCTCGTCGCTGCCGACGGCGGTGGCGCGCGTTCGTTGGCTCGCCGACGGTCCGCAGGAGGGCGTCCTCCGCTGCGCGGTGCGCTCGAAGGTGCTCTCGCGCGATCACACCACTTCGGAGATGGTGATCTTCCGCGGCGACACGGTCGTCGCCGAGATCAGCGGCGCCGAGCTGCACGTCCTCCCGGGAACGCACACCGCTCCATCTCTCTTGGAAGAGGGCCCGGAAGAGCTCCACACCTCCCCGTGATCCCGCTCGCCATCGTCGGCCAATCGTGTCTGCTGCCGGGCGCGAATTCGCCGGCGGAGCTGTTCGAGCTGCTCGCGGGCAATCGCGTCGTCGTGCGGTCGCTCCCCCCCGCACGGCTCGCGCTCGCCCCGGACCTCGCGCTCACGTCGGACCCGGCGCGATCGGTGGATCGCGCCTGGTCCGACCGCGGTGGCTACGTCGATGGCTTCTCGTTCGACCCCGAAGGATTCCGCGTGCCGGCGGACGCGCTACGCACGCTCGATCCCTCGTTCCACTGGACGTTGCACACCGGCCGCGAGGCGCTCGGTCGCACCGATCCGGCGCGCACCGGCGTGGTCATGGGGAACCTGTCGTTCCCGACCTCCGGGATGACGGCGCACGCAGAGAGCGAGTGGCTGAGGGGGACGCCGTTCGCGCGGCCGCGCCACGTTGGGGTCGATCCGCGCAACCGCTTCATGTCTGGCCTACCGGCGCACGTGCTCGCGCAGGCGCTCGGCCTCGGCGGGGAGGCGTTCGCGCTCGATGCCGCATGTGCATCGTCTCTATATGCAATCGCCTTGGCCGGCGAGGCGCTCGCCGCCGGCCGCGCGGACGCGATGCTCGCCGGTGCGGTGTGCCGGGCGGACGGTCTCTTCATCCACATCGGGTTCTGCGCGCTCGGCGCGATGAGCAGGACGGGCAGGAGCCGCCCGTTCACCGCGGACGCCGACGGTCTCGTGCCCGCCGAGGGCGCGGTGATGTTCCTCCTCAAGCGACTCGAGGATGCGGAGTGCGCGGGGGACCCGATCCTCGGCGTGATCCGCAGTGTCGGTCTCTCGAACGATGGTCGGGGTCGAGGTCTCGTCGCGCCGTCGAGCGACGGGCAAGTGCGTGCGATCCGCGCGGCCTATCAGCGCGCGGGGCTCTCGCCGAACGACGTCTCGTACGTCGAGTGCCACGCGACCGGTACGCAGGTCGGCGACGTCGCCGAGCTCGCCAGCCTACGCGCGGTGTTCGGTGAGCGGGGGCTCCCGATCGGCTCGATCAAGGCGAACATGGGGCACGCGCTCACGGTCGCCGGGGCGGCGGGCTTGATGAAGCTGCTCCATGCGTTGCGCGAGGAGCGACACCTGCCGACGCCGATCGAGGGTCCGCTGCACGCGGCGCTCGCAGACGGAGCGTTTCGCGTCGTTTCGACCTCGGAGCCGTGGACGGGGCCGCGTCGCGCAGCGCTCGATGCGTTCGGCTTCGGCGGCAACAACGCACACTTGATCGTCGAGGCCCATCGCGAGCCGCGCGTGGTCTCCAGTGCTGCCGTGAAGCGACCGCGTATCGCCGTGGTGGCGATGGCCGCGCGCGTCGGCAACGGGAAGGACATCAGCGACTTCGCGCGGGCGCTGCAGGGCGGCGAGTACGCGCCGCGCGCCGAGCACGTCGAGGTGGCGCTCGCGGGTCTCCGCACCCCACCGAAGGATCTCGCGGCCGCCCTCGCGCAGCACACCGCGTTCCTCGCGACCGTCTGCGACGCCGCGCGCGCGCTCGGCGAGCTGCCGGCGAACACGATGGTCCTCGCGGGGATGGGCACCGACTGCGAGGTCGCCCGCAACGGGGGGCGCTGGCGCATGGCGGAATGGGGCAAGTCGCTCCCCGATGCGCAACGTGAGGCCGCGCGCGATGCGTTCACCGCGTCGCTCCGCGCCGAGGGGGTGCTCGGCACGATGCCGAACATCGTCGCCAATCGCGTCAACGCGCAGCTCGATGCGCAGGGCGCGAGCTTCAGCGTCTCCGGCGAAGAGCTGTCGGGGTTGCGCGCCCTCCGCGTCGCTGCCGACGCGCTCGGCAACGGCAGCGTCGACGCAGCCATCGTCGGCGCCGTCGACTTCTCGTGCGAGCCGGTCCACGAAGCAGCGTGCGCAGTGTTCGGCCCCTGCCCTCCGGCGGCCGACGGGACCGTGGTGTTGATCCTCGAGCGCGAGGAAGACGCAGAGCGATTCGGGCACCCGGTCCTCGCGTGGCTCGATTCGGCGGCGACACCACAGGCGACGATTGGCAGCGGCGCGATCGATCCCACGACGCGCCTCGGGCGCGCGCACGCGGCGACCGGCTTGGTCATGTGCGCAGCGGCGATCGTCGCCCTCTGCTCCGGCGAGCTCTCCTGCGTCGACGTGCGCTGCGACGCCATCGGCGGCGCTCGAGGCACGATCCGGCTCGAACGCGGCGGCGGCACGCCACGCAGCGTCCCCGCACCCGGCCCCCTTCTCACGCTCCCCGCTCACCCGCCGCCCGTCACCTTGCCCGAGAACCTACGCATGCAGATGATGGAGCCCGCCCCGAAGCTCGTGCCCGTGTCGGCGTCGGGGCCTGCCATTCGAGCTCACCTGGTGGAACCGGTCGTCGCGCGCCCGCTCGCTCCGGTCGGCGTGCACGAGCAGTTCATGCACCCGCAGGTCGTGCAGGAGCCGGTCGCGCATGCCGTTACGCCGGTCCCGGTGAACGGTCCGCTCGCCGAGATCCTCTCCCGCCTCCAAGAGCAGCAACGCCGCGTCGGCGACGCGCACCGCACGTTCATCGCGCAGCAGGCGGCGTTGCACACGCACTTCCTGGAGATGCGCGCGCGAACGACGTCGCCCCTTCTGCACATCGACGCGAACGCGAACGCGAACGCGAACGCGAACGCGAACGCGGTCGCGATCCCGCCTCCCGTGGTCGAGAACGCGGATTCGCTCGCTTTCCACCCCACTGGCCCGACCTTCGATCGGAAGGCCCTCGAAGTGCACGCCGCGGGAAGGATCTCCGACATCTTCGGCCCGCTCTTCGAGCAGCAGGACCGGCACACCGTCCAGGTGCGCATGCCCGCGCCCCCGCTCCTCCTCGCGGATCGCTGCACGGGCATCGACACCACCCCCGGGAAGCTCGGCAAGGGTCGCATCTGGACCGAGACCGACGTCCGTGCCGACGCGTTCTACATGCACGCTGGCCGCATGAATCCGGGCATGATGATCGAGTCCGGCCAGGCCGACCTGATGCTGGTCTCGTATCAGGGAATCGACTTTTTCAACAAGGGTCAGCGCGCATATCGCCTGCTCGGATGCAATCTCACGTTCCACGACTCACCGCCGATGGCTTCCGAGACGCTGTCGTACGAGATCCACGCCGACGGCCATGCCAACCAGGGCGACGTGCGGCTCTTCTTCTTCCACTACGATTGCAACGTCCAAGCGCCCGGAGCGCCGGCACGACGAGCACTGACCGTACGCGAAGGGCAAGCCGGGTTCTTCACGAAGGAGGAGCTCGCGAAGTCGGCGGGCATCCTCTGGTCCGCGGACACGCACGTTCCGGAGAAGCTCGAGAGCGAAGGCGGCAAGGCGCGGCTCGATCCGCCGCGTATGAAGTGCACGCGCTCGTCGTTCGACCGCGCGCAGCTCGAGGCGTTCGCCGATCGCGGCGACGCGTTCGAGTGCTTCGGTCCGGGGTTCGAGCGGGCGGCGACGCACACGCGCACGCCGAGCATCCCGGGCGGGCAGATGCTGTTCTTCGATCGCGTCACCGACTTCGACCCCTCGGGTGGCCCGTGGAAGCGCGGATACCTCCGTGCGGTGCAGGACGTCTCCGCCGACGACTGGTTCTTCACCGGGCACTTCGTCAACGACCCGTGCATGCCCGGGACGCTCGTCTTCGACGGATGCCTCGCGACGATGGCGCTCTACCTCGCGGCGATGGGTTTCACGCTGAGCAACGATGGATATCGCTTCGAGCCGATCCCAGGCGAGGAATACCAGCTCAAGTGCCGCGGCCAGATGCTCCCCACGTCGAAGGAGATCGTCTACGAGGTCTTCGTCGAGGAGGTCCACGACGGAGATCAGGTCCGGCTCTACGCGGACTTGATGTGCACCGTCGACGGGCTCAAGGCGTTCCACGCGCGCCGCATGGGTCTCCGCATGGTGCCCGACTGGCCCATGACGAGCCTGGAGTCGATCCCGCCGGATCCGAAGCCCGTCGCCGTCCTCGATGGATTGCCGCTCGATTACCGCTCGCTCCTCGCCTGCGCGTGGGGTCAGCCCTCCCACGCATTCGGGCCCCGCTACGCGACGTTCGATGGTCCGCGCCGGGTGGCCCGTCTCCCCGGACCGCCGTACCACTTCGTCACCCGCGTCGTGGCGTTCGAGGGGGAGCCGTTCGTCCCGAAGGTCGGGGCCTCAGTCGAGATCGAATACGACGTACCGCCGGACGCCTGGTATTTCGAAGAAGGCGGCGCCGGGGCGATGCCGTTCAGCGTGCTGCTCGAGGTGGCGCTCCAGCCCTGCGGCTGGCTCGCGAGCTTCGTCGGATCGGCGCTCGGAACCAAAGACGATCTCGCGTTCCGGAACCTCGACGGCAAGGGCGTGATCCACGGAGAGGTCCTGCCGAACGCGGGCATCCTCCGCACGAAGGTGAAGCTCACCAACGTCTCGCCCGCCGCGGGCATGCTCATCGAGTCGTTCGAGATCGAGTGCACCGTCGGCGATCAGAAGATCTTCACCGGCACCTCGGTGTTCGGCTTCTTCCCCCCCGTGGCGCTCGTGAACCAGATCGGCCTGCCGACCAGCGACGCGCAGCGCGCGCAATTTTCGGCGCCGAGTGACTTCGAGCTCGATCTGCGGAGCGAGCCCGCGCGGTACCGAGCGTCGAGCGCGCGGCTCGCCGGCCCGAAGCTCCGGATGATCGACCGCGTGACCGCGTTCGACCCGAGCGGGGGCACGAAGGGGAAGGGCTTCGTCCGCGCCGAGATGGACATCGATCCGCGCGCCTGGCTCTTCAAGGCGCACTTCTTCCAGGACCCCGTGCAACCGGGCTCCCTCGGCATCGAGGCCATGCGGCAGACGCTCGCCTTTGCGATGTTGGAGCTCGGGCTCGACGAGGGCCCGCTCTTCTCCGGGAATGCACCGCGTTTCCTCCCGCTCGAGAGCCGGAAGGACGTCGAGGGCAGCTCGCCCACGCCGGACATGATCTGGAAGTACCGCGGCCAGGTCATCCCCGAGAACGCGAAGGTCACCGTCACGATGGACCTCGTCGAGACCGGCCGCGACACGCGCGGCAGCTACGCGCGTTGCGAAGCCTCGCTGTGGGCCGACGGCAAGCGCATCTACGAGACGCGCGGGATGGGACTGCGCATCGTCCCGGGGCCGTCGGCGCTCGACGTCCGCGACGAGCTCGACCGAGAGGAGCAGCTCGACCTCACGAAAGACGCGTGGGTCGGAGATCACTGCCCGACGTTCACCGTGCCCGCGTTGCCGATGATGTCGATGGTCGATCGGCTGGCGGGCGCCGCCGGCGTGAGCGTGCCGTTCTCGCTCCGCGACGTGCAGGTCCATCGGTGGGTCACGGTCGATCCGTCGGCGCGTCTACGTACCGCCCTGCGAGGCGAGTCCGTCGAGCTCTCGGTGTTCCGCGCCGCGCGCGATCCGCGGCTCTCACGCTTCGAGCGCGCAGCGAGCGCCGTCGTCGAACGAGCCGCGCCGGAACCCATGTCGCTCGCGCCGTTGCGTGACGCGCGACCGACCGACGATCCGTATGCCAGCGGCGAGCTGTTCCACGGTCCTTCGTTCCAGCTCTTGAAGCGGCGCTCGATCGGCGCGAACGGTGCCGAAGGCGTGCTCGATGCCGGTCTCGGGCGAGTGCCGTACGGCACGCTGCACCAGGCGCTCCTCGACGCCGCGACGCACGTGCTGCCGCACGACCGTCTGCACGTGTTCGACGCGCGCATCGCCGAGGACCGCGTCGGGTACCCCTATCGCATCCCGCACCTCCACGTGTACGCGCCGCTCCCTGCGCAGGGTGAAGTGCAGGTCGACGCGCGATTCGTCGGCTTCGACAAGGACGACGAGCGCTTCCCTGCGTTCGAGCTACAGCTCTCTCGAGCAGGCCGCATCCTCGTGCAGCTGCGGCTCGTCGAGATCTTGATGCCCAAAGGTCCGATCGGCAGGGCATCGCCCGCCGACCGAGCAGCGTTCCTCCGCGATCGCCGGCACGTGCCGGGGCTCGGTCTCTCGGACCATCACGGCGAAGAGACCGTCCTCTCGGACGCGCGCGTCGCCGAGAGCAACTGGCTCCCGGGGACGCTCGGCAAGTTGTACGGCACGGGCGCAGATCGAACGAGCCTCATCGCGGTCGCCGACCACATCGCGAAACGCGCGGCCGTGCACCCGTCGCTCGTCGATGCCGATCGCGCGGTCGTGCGCACGCACCCGCTGCGCGTCCACCCGCTCGACGTCGAGCGACGCGGAAGCGTCGTGCACGTGAAGAGCGCGGGCGCCCCACGGCTCGAGCTCGCGCCGGTGCGCGCGTTCTGGGCGGAGCGCTTCGGCCTGTCGGGCTGGCCCGTCGAGGACATGTGCTTCGGCCTCATCGAGCGGTTCGTCGAAGACATGACGGTCGAAGATCCCGCGGCGCATGCGGCGATCCATGGCCAGGGCGTGGTGTACCTCGCAAACCACCAGACCGGGATCGAGTCGATCCTCTTCTCGGTCCTCGCGTCCGCATTACAGGGCGTCACCACGATGACTCTCGCCAAAGCCGAGCACCGTGAGAGCTGGATGGGACAGCTCCTGCACCTGTGGTTCACGTATCCCGGCGCGCACGATCCGGGCGTCATCACGCACTTCGACCGCAAGGACGCGGGCTCGCTCCTCGGCATCCTCGAAGCGCTCGGCAAGGTGATCCGCACCGGCAAGAGCTTGCTCGTCCACGTGGAGGGCACGCGCGCGCGCTCGGCCCGGGCGCGCACCGTCAACATGAGCGGTGCGTTCGTCGACCTCGCGCTCTCCATCGGCGCCCCGATCATCCCCGTTCGTTTCACCGGCGGTCTCCCGGTCGAAGAGGCGAGCGAACGACTCGAGCTCCCCGTCGGGTTCGGCAAGCAGCGATACCACCTCGGCCGGCCGCTCCTTCCGAGCGAGCTCTCGAAGCTCACCTATCGCGCGCGCACCGAGCGGATCCTCGAGGCGATCAACGGGCTCGGGGAGCCGCCGGAGACGGAGCGCCCGACCGAGGGCGACCCCGCCTTCGAAGCGAAGGTCGCAGCACACGTGGCGAGCCGTGGCGTCTCCGTTCCGCACGCGACGATCCACGAGGTGCTCGCGGCGCTCCCGAATCCCTGCGCGGAGACGAAGCAACTGCTCGGAGGCACGCTCGACGCGAACGCCCCCGAATTCCTCCGCACGCTCGCGCGTTGGCTGAGCGGCCCGACGGGGTTCAGCGGCTGAGCCCTGAAGCGATCACGTCACGCACCCGAGCTACGAGCTCGTCGCGGCGCGCGTGGTCGTACTCGCGCACGTCGATCGGCGCGTGGAACGTGACGTCGACCCGCTGGCCGTAGCGCACGTGCGTGGTCTTGGCGGGGAGCACATTGCGCGTTCCGTCGATCGTGACCGGCAAGATCAACGCGCCCGTCTCGAGGGCGAGCAGGAACCCGCCCTTCTTGAACGGGAGCAGCGCACCGTCCTTCGACTGTGTGCCCTCGGGGGCGATCCACACGTTGATGCCGGAGCGAACACGCTCGGCGGCGACGCGCAATGCCTCTTGCGCGCGCCCGCGGTCGCCGCGATCGAGGAAGACGAACTCGCCCTCCTCCATCGCGCGACCGAGGAACGGGACGCGCGACAGCTCGACCTTCGCCACCATGCGGAGCACGCCGGGGAACGCCCGGAAGAGCACGAAGATATCGTAATGCGATTGGTGATTCGACATCACGACGTAGCGCACGTTCGGATCGACGTGCTCGAGCCCGTGCACGTGGAGGTCGATGCCGGTGTGACGCACTACCCGGTCGGCCCACACGAGAAGTCGCCGCGAGCACTCCTCGCGCGACACTCGGCGGAACATCGCCTCGACGACCGTGGGCGCGCAGGTCCGCAGCGTGTCGGCGCAGGCCAGGAGCGCGAGCGCGAGAGAACCTTCCGCCATGAGACGCTCCTCGAGGATCACGCGCGCAGTCGCGAGAGTACGGTCGCGGGGATTGCGGTCAGCTGCTTGTTGCGATCGAGGCACACCATCTCGACGACGCCCTTCACCAACAGCGCGTCGACCCGGTAGACGTCCTGCTTGAACACCACCCGATAGTCGCTCTCCATCGTGGCCGACGAGCGGATCTCGAGGGTGTCGCCGAAGACGGCGCCCGCCTTGAACGAGAGCTCGCAGCGATAGACCACGAATCCGAACCCCCGTTCGTAGAGCTCGACGAGCTCGCGCACGCCGAGCATGTGCTCCCGCGCGCGCTCGAAGTACTTGAGATAGTTCGCGTGGTAGACGAGGCCCGAGTGGTCGGTGTCCTCGTAGTAGATCTGCACGGGAAAGACGGCGGTCGACACCGCGCGGAGTCTACCCTCGGCGGGTCGTCGTCGGAACGCGCGCGGACCGAGCGTGAGGTATCGTGGGTTCGCGCAGATGCCCGACGACAAGAAGCACTACTCCCCGACGTCACGCGAGCAACGCGAATTCGTGGAGTCTACCGCGGCCGAGCGGTACCGATACTTCATCGAGCAGGTGTCGCAGTGGGACGAGGCGTGGGCTCTCCGCGACGACGAGGGCTTCATGGCCTTCGCCGGCGAGGATGACGTCACGTGCTTCCCGCTGTGGCCCGCCGAGGCCTACGCGCGCCGGGCGGCGCTCGCTCAGACGCAGAAGGGAGCGTACGCGAAGATGCGACCGGTGCCGGTGCCGCTCGACGAGCTCGTCGAGAAGATGCTGCCAGCGTGGGAGAATCAGGGCGTCGCGATCAGCGTCTTCTGGGTGCCGCCGGGCAAGAGCGTCGTCGTCTCGGCGGCGGAGCTGCGCGCGGCGCTGAGCGACGACGGCGACGAGGCACCAGAGCCGCAGTAGAGACGCGCTACGACGCAGAGCGACGGTGTCGGTGGGCGGGATGACGGTTGCCGGCCCGTCACGCTGTGGCGCCGCCGCACACCACCGGAATGACCATGAGCGCGAAGTCGCCGCGCCACATGCGTTTTTTCCTTCACGGCACGACCGTTGCGAACGAGCTGTACCGTGGCGCGAATCGACGACACCCCGGCTCCCTGCACACGACTCTCCCGGCTCGACGAGCACGCGGCGGCGGCGCTGTGGCGGGATGTGCGCGCGGGAGTGTGGTCGATCGTCGAGGAGCGCGAGCGCGACGGCCGACGCTTCCTGGTCGCACGCCGGGCGCCCTCACGCGCCCTCGACGAGCTCACGCCTCGCGAGCGCGAGATCGTCGGCCGCGTCGTGTCCGGCCGCACGAACAAGGAGATCGCGTTCGACCTTCGAATCGCCGGGTCGACGGTCGCCGGGCATCTCACGAGCGCGATGCGGAAGCTCGCCATACCGTCACGGGTCGCGCTCGTACGCTTGTACCGATGGCTCGATTCGAAGGTGGAGGGATGATGACATCGCGTCGGAACACTACGGAGGAGGAACCGCCGCCGGCGGGGCTGGTGGTCTACGCGGCGGACGACATCGCGGTGCTGTCGCTCCCGAGCACGCCCGCACAGGCGCTCGCGTCGCTCACGCGCGCGGAGCTCGCCGTCGCAGGCCTACTCGTCGATGGGCTCTCGAACGCTGGCATCGCTGCCGCGCGCGGAAGGTCGGAGCGCACGGTCGCGAACCAGGTCGCCTCGATCTTCGGGAAGCTCGGCGTCGGCTCGCGCGCGGAGCTCGCCCGTCGGCACGTCTTCCCATCGGAGCGCTCGTGGAGCGACGACCATGGAATCGACTGCAGCCGATACTGACGACACATACGCGCTCAGGCGCCGCGTGCACGTTCGAGGCCTCGTCGAACGTCAGGCCGACATCCTCGACCGCACGCGACGAGAAGTGCGTCGAGCCGCGCGCGGAGGCGCAGCAGCCCCACGACGTCCCAGCGGTCGACCTCGAGCTCCGCGAACGAGGTCACGGTCGTCTCGACCTCGCTCCAAGCGGCGTCACGCAGGTCGGGCGACGCGCCTGCGAGAGCTGCGTCGATGTCGGTCCGCAGGAACCGAACGGTGGAGGCCACGCGTCCGAGGTCGCCG
>JBKJQC010000061.1:0-5396 GCA_046593995.1 Polyangiales bacterium | reverse complement strand
TCGATCGCCTTCGGGACGTTCTTCAGCTCGTCCTTCGCGACGCGCGCAGCTTCGTGACGGAGCGACTTCTGCTGCTCCGCTCCCCCATCACCAGAGGGCGCCAGCTCCGCGCGACGGGTCAGGAGCGAGAAGACCTCGTCCCAGTCCTTCGCCTCGGCGCGCGCCTTCGTGAGCTCTTCGAGCGCCCAGGCGCTCGACTCGTCGTCCTTCAACAGCTCACGGAGGATCGACTCCGCAAGCGGCGCTTCGGACAGCACGGTCGCCGCGAGGGTGTGCGCCTCGCGGAGGAGCACGCGCTTCTCCTCGAGGCTCTGCTCGAGGGCCGCGCGACGGCGGAGCGTCGCGACGAGATCGCGCTCGCGACCTGCGCCACGCTGCAAGCCCTCGACCGTCTTGATCAGGTCGAGGTTCTCGGGATCGGTCTCGAGCGCCTTCTGATAGGCATCTTCGGCGCCGCGCTGGTCGTCGAGCTTGTCGCGACGCCAGCCTGCGACCTTCGTCCACAGGTCCCGCGCCGACTCCTTCGAGAGCGTGTTCTCTTCGGTGAGGATGCCGGCCACGACCGCGGCCGCTTCCTTCCACTCCGAGGTGACGGGCAACAGGCGCTCGAGCTCCGAGAAGATCTCGGGCTCCGTCGGCTCGTCCTTGAGGGCGCGCTCGACCTGTCGTTGCGCGGCCTTGGGATCGCTCGCCTTGTCCTCGAGGACGCGCGCGAGATCGAGCCGGAGGCGCGTGCGATCGCGCGCGGGTGCCTTGTCGATGCGGCGCTCGAAGAGCGACGCGAGCTTCCCGTGGTCGTTGGCGGTGCGGTAGAGCGGCTCGAGGGTCTCGGCGACCTCTTCGAAGAGCTCCTCGTCGTCCAGCAGCTTCTCGAGGCCTTCGCGAGCGCCGAGGTGATCGGGCACTTCCTCGAGCGCCGTGCGGAGGGTCGCGAGGCCCTCGCGCTTCCGACCGAACTCGCGCACCTGCACGTCGGCGAGGCGGCGTCGGAGATCGGCGCGCGCGGTCGGCTCGGTGGCGGTCTCGATGCGACGATTGAGGATGTCGCCGAGCTCTTCCCACTTGCCGAGGCGACCGTAGAGGCGATCGAGCCCTTCGAGGAGCTCGGGCAGATCGCCCGACTGCTCGGCGGCCTTGGCGAGCGCCTTTGCAGCGCGCGCGTCGTTCTTCAGGCGCACTTCGCTGATGCGCGCGATCGTGACGAGGAGCTCCTTGACGAGCTCGGTGTCGTACGAGGTCCCGGCGCGCGTCTCGAGGGCCGAGACGTACGAGCGGAATCCTTCGTCGTCGGCTTCGAGCGCGGCGACGCGCTCGATCTCGCCGCGGACGCCCTTGTCCTCGGGCGTCTCCTCGAACGCGCGCAGCAGCGCTTCGCGCGCGTCGACGACGGTCTTCCGGCCTTCTTCGTGGACACTCGCGATGAGCTGCAGCGACTTGCTGCGCTCCTGCGGATCCTGCTGGCCTCCGAGGCGCATCTCGAGGACGGCGACGAGGTCGTCGTAGCGCTCGGCGGAGCGGAGCACCGGCTCGAGAATGTCGGCGGCCGTGGAGCGCAGGCTCTCGTCCTTCTCGCCGATCGCACGCACCGCGGTGATCGCGCCCTCGTCCGTCGGAGCTTCGTCGAGCACCTGACGGTAGATCTCGAGCGCGCCCGACGGATCGGTGAGCTCACTCGCCTGCAACGCGGCGATGCGCTTACGGAGCGCGATGCGCTCCAACGCCTCGGGCACGTTCGCCGCACGGAGCCGCATGGCCTCCATGAGCTCGGGCCACATCTTCTCGGACTCGTAGAGTCGCTCGAGACCGCGCGACGCCTCCGGATCGTTCGCTCGGAGCGCGAGCGCCGCTTGGAGCGACGTGATGGCCTCGCGCGGATCCTTCGTCCCCGTCTCGGCGCGACGCGCGCGACGGACGAGCAGGTCGTAGCGGACGTCGTCGCTCGTACCGGGCACGTCGACGCGACGCTGATAGAGGTCGACGAGCTTCTGCGCCGAGTCTTCCTCGGGCTTCGACTCCCACAGGCCGACGAGGGCATCGAGCGTGTCGGTGCTCTCGGCCTCCATGTCGAGCGCGCGCTCGTAGGCTTCGATGGCGCGATCGGTCTCGTCGAGCATGTCGCGGCGGAGGGCGCCGAGGCGGCGATAGTCCTTCGCCTGTTCGGTCGGATCGCCGTGCGTCTCGGCCTTCTTCTGCAGCACGCGGTCGAGGACCGGCCAGTCGCCGAGGAGGGTCGAGAAGCGATCGAGTCGATCGAGGACGGTGAGATCCTCGGGGTCGAGCTTGTGCAGGCGCTCGAGGGTCTCGAGCGCGCGACGCGGATCGTCGCGGCGACGGTCGTGGAGCTCGGAGAGCCCACGGAGCAGATCGGGTTTGGAGACGTCGTCGACCGCGGCAGCGGCCTGCTCGTAGGCGGCGACGAGGCCATCCCAGTCGGCGAGCGTCTCGCCGAGGCGATCGGCTTCGGCGCGGAGCGAGCCGTCCTCGGGATCGAGGGTCCACGCGCGGCGGATCGCCTCGAACGCCTTCGACTTGTCCTCGCCGCGATCCTCCCAGATGCGGGCGATCTCGCGGAGGATCGAGGCCTTCTCGCCGCGGTCCTCGGCGAGCTCGAGGCGCTGCTCGCTGAGCGTGACGAGCCTGCGCCAGTCGTCGCTCTGCTCGTACAGCGGCCTCAGGATCTCTGCGACGCGAGGCTTCACCTCGTCGCGCTGGAGCATCTTCTCGAGCGCCGCGACGGCGCCCGCGTGGGTCGGGATCGCCTGGACGATCTGCTCGTACTTGTCGATCGCGGCGTTCGCGTCGCCGAGCTTCTCGTCGAGGACCTTGCCGAGCTCGAGGCGGAAGACCGCGCCCTTCTCCGGCGTCTCTTCGCCGTCCGCGCGGCGCTCGAGGAGCTCCGCGAGATCCTTCCAACGCTCGGTCTGCGCATAGAGCGCTTGGAGAGCGTCGAGCGCGGGCTGATCGCGCTCGTCGATCTCGAGGAGCTCGCGGAACGCGTCGATGGCCGCGTCCTTGTCGCTGCGTGCGTCGCGGTGCAGCTCTGCGATCGTACGGAGCAGCGTGACGCGCTCGGCGTCCTCGAAGCGATGCTCGAGCGCTTCGCGGTAGAGCGCGATGCGATCGTCGGGCTTGCCGAGCGGCTTGAGGAGGCGATCGATCGCCTCGAACGTCTGGCGTCCGGCGGCGTCCATCGCGTGGGCGCGTCGATAGAGCGCGAGCGCGCGCTCGAGATCGCCGACACCCTCGGCGAGCTCTCCGGCGCGGAACGCGAGGCGCGACGCCGTCGTGTCGTCGCTCGTCGTCTTCTCGAGCTCGCCCTCGTAGATCGCGAGGAGAGCCTTCTGCTGGCTGCCGCTCCGCGCGACGCGCTCGAGCTCCCGCCACGTGTCTTCGTTGGTCGGGTCGTCCGCGAGCAGACGCGCATAGGTCTCGAGGGCCTTCGGGAGATCGTGCGCCTCGTCCTCGTGCATGCCCGCGATGCGTGTGAGGAGCGTGCGACGGTCCTCCGGATCCTGCGCGTCGAGGAGGCGGACCTCCAACGTCGTCATGACCTTCCGCCAGTCGACGCGCGCGAGGTACACCGGCTCGAGAATCTCGGCGGCGCGGGCGCGCAGCTCGGGATCGGTCATCAAGCTCTCGAGCTCCGCGATCGTCGGCTCGTAGCCGGGATCGACGGTGAGCGCCGTGCGGTACTCCTCGAGGGCGCGGTCGACGTCGTTCAGGTGCTTGCGCGCGACGACGCCGATCTGATGGTGGATCTCTACGTCGCTCCGCCAGTCACCGCCACCCGACGGGGGCGAATCGGGCGCCATCCCGAGCTGGCGCTCGAGCAAAGTGAGGACGTCCTGCCAGCGCTCGACTTGGCCGTAGAGCCGCTCGAGAGCGATGAGCGCCTTGAAGGGCGGCTTGCTCTCGGCCTCGACGATGCCCTCGAGCGCCTCGATCGCGCCGCGCGGATCCTGGAGCTTCTCCTCGGAGATCCGGGCGCTCTTGAAGTGGAGCTGCGTGCGCTTGTCGGGGTCGGTCTCGTTCTCCACGCGGCGGCGGAGCACGTCGAGGAGCGCCGTCCAGTCGCCGCTCTCCTCGTAGATCTGCTCGAGCGCGACGAGCGCTCGCGGATCGTCGCCACGGAGATCGAGCGCGCGTACGTAGTACGTGCGCGCGACCTCGCGGCTCGCGTCGCCTTCGCCGAGGTGCGCGCGGGCCAGCTCGGCGATGCGGAGGGTCACCTCCAGCTTCGCGTCGCCGTCGACGATCTCCGGCTCGATCTTGCGGAGGAGCTCGACGAGCTCCGTCCACGAGCCGGTCGCCGCGGCGAGCCGCTCGACGCGCCCGATCCACTGGCGCACGCCGTCCATCGCGGCCGCTTCGGTGAGACCGCGCGACGCGAGGACGAACGCTCGCTTCGGATCGCTCAGGTTCGTCTCGGCGACCTCGACGGCCGTGCCGAGCACTTCGAGCCGCTCGGTGGGATCGTCCGTCGACGAGGCTTGGATCTCGAGGACGGCGAGGAGCTTCTCGCCAGCGTTCTCGCTCTCGTAGAGCGGGCGCAGGAGGCCCGCGGCATCCGCGCGCGCCTCTTCGTTCTCGAGGAGCTTCTCGAGCGCGGCGCGCGTCAGTGCGTGCGAGGGATCCAGGGTGAGCGCGTCGCGATACGCGTTGAGACCTTCGTGGAGGTTCTCGAGGTGGCCGATGCGGAGGTTTCCGACCATCGCGAGGAGCGAGACGCGATCGTTCGAGTCGCTCGCGAGCTCGAGCTGCTTCTCGAGCGCGTCCGCGAGATCCTGGTGCTGCCCCGCGCGCTCGTAGAGCGCGGAGAGAGCCGCGAGGACGGTGCGGTCGGCGCCGAAATCGTCGAGGAGCGTCCGGTACGCGTCGATCGCGCCGGGCGTGTCGTCGAGATCGCGGGCGAGGACCTCCGCCGTTCGGCGGAGGAGCTGGCGACGTTGATCGGGCTCGACCGCGAGGCGCTCACGGGTGCGAAGCACCTCGACGAGCTCCTTCGCGCGGGCGGTACCCGAGTACAGCCGATCGAGCGCTTCGAGCGCTTCGGTGTCGGAGTCGTCCGCGTCGAGACGCTTGCGCCATGCGGCGATCGCGCCCTCGCGATCGGCGAGCGGTCCTTCGCGGAGCGCGCCGAGCCGACCGAGGAGCGCCTTCTGGGCGATCGCATCGGTCTCCGTCTCGACCTCGAGCGCGAGGATCTCCGCGAGCTTGTCGTGAGCGCCGCGCGCGTCGTAGATGTGCTCGAGGGCCTCGAGCGCGCGCTTTCGCTGCGCGGCTTCGGGCTCGCCGCCGTCGTCCTTCAGGTCGAGGATCTTCCGATAGACGACCTCGGCGCGCACATCGTCTCCGAGGTGCGTGGCGTAGACGTCGGCCTGCTCGACGAGGATGTC
>JBKJQC010000690.1:0-6846 GCA_046593995.1 Polyangiales bacterium | reverse complement strand
GGCTGCCATGCGACCGACTGCAAGACGGTCTGCGCCGCCGACACCGACTGCGCGACCGGCTACACGTGCAAGGCAAACGCCTGCGTGCCGAAGGGGGGCGTCGCGTGCGCCAAGTCGGACGACTGCGTCTCGGGCTTCTGCATCGACGGCGTCTGCTGCGACACGGCGTGCGGTGGACAGTGCGAGGCGTGCGACGTCTCCGGCGCCGAGGGGAAGTGCTCCCCGGTTGTCGGCGCCGCACATGGCAAGCGCGCGGCGTGCTTCGACGGCGGCGGTGACGCCTGCAAGTCGCTCGCGTGCGACGGCTCCGACCGCGCGAAGTGCGCGGCGTTCCCTGGGTTCGAGAAGACCTGCGGCGCAACCACGTGCACCAACGGTGTGTTGAACGAGGCCCCGCGCTGCGACGGTACGGGCGCGTGCAAGGCGGCCACGACCACCAAGTCGTGTGGCGGTTACGCCTGCGACACGGCGGCCTGCAAGACGGCGTGCGCGGCGACCACCGACTGCATCGCGGGGTACGTGTGCGACGCCGCGAAGTGCCGCCCGGCCACGGCGACCTGCAGCGACGATCGCGCGACCTCGATCAGCGCGGACAAGACCAAGACCGTCCCCTGCGCGCCCTATCTGTGCAACGTCGCGACGGGCGAGTGCCTCACCACTTGCTCGAGCACCGAGCAGTGTGCGAGCGGCGCGCTCTGCGACGGAGGCAACTGCGTGCCCTCCGCGCCCGTGACGGAGGACGGCGGCGGCTGCTCTACCAAGAAGGGCGGGCACTCGTCTTCGTCCTCGGCGACGATGCTCGGCGCCGCCGCGATTGCCGTCGCGCTCTATCGGTTTCGAGCCTTGCGTCGCCGTGATCGGGTCAGCGGTACGAGGAGTTGAACCACCACTCGACCGACACGCCGAAGTAGTGCTCGTCCTTCCGGCTCGCGAACCGATCGGCGGGGGCGTACCGGAGGCGAGCGCCTTCATCGCGGAGCGTGTAGAGGTACACGAGGTTGAAGTGCGGGCGCGTGAAGCTGCCGCGACCTGCCGGCGTGATGAACGGAACGAGCCCGAAGCGCCACATCGACGCGCGCTCCGGGCGACCGTCGTCGCGCACGGCAGCGGTCGCGAGCGCCTGATAGCTCCCCTCGGCCGACAGCCCGAGGTGCTCACCGAGCCACACCATCGGCCGCACGACGAGCGTCCCCTCGTTGAACGTGTTGCGCGAGAACGCGTTGCCGCTCGCGTCACGGAAGCCGCGGAAGTACCCGCCGGCGAGCACGCCGAACATGCCCTTCTCGTAGTTCGCAGAGAGCGCGACGAGGGCCTCGTGCGCGCCGGCCGTCGTCTTGTCGACGTTCAGCGCGGAGGGGACGCTCTTGTCGCCGTACGCCGCGAGCCCGGTCGCGTAGCGGAGGAAGAGATTGACGAACACGTCACGCTCGCCGGCGAAGAAGCCGAGCTGCATGCCGATGAGCGAGCCGCGCTCGGAGGGGAGCGCCTCGCGCAGGTTCGTCTCGTTGACCCGCACGCCCGACGACATCGAGTGCTGCTCGCCGTAGAGCGCGATCTTCACGCCCGGGATCGGCCCCGAGCCCTGCTTGAAGAAGTGGAGGTGCTGGAGCTTGAGGCTCCCGACGAGGCGCGGACGATCGAGCGTCACCACCTCGGTCGCGCCGAAGCCGCTCGGCGACGGTGACGGGCGGGTCTGGAAGGAGAACGGATCCTGCGCGCGGCCGAGGCCGAACGCGAGGGCGACCGAGGTCGCCTCTTCCGACGTGGTGTCGGCGGCGAACTTCACGCCGCCGCCGACCATGTTGAGGTTGTCGAGCGGCCAGAAGTTCAGGAGGTACACGTCGTCGCCGCGGTACATCCGCGAGCCGACCCACGCCGAGAACCCCTTGTGGAAGACGCCCTTCGTATCGGCGTAGAGGTTCCGGACCGCAGTCCTCGCCTCGAAGCGACCGCTCTCGTGGAAGAGCGGGCCGGCAAAGGCGAGCGTGAAGACGACGTTGGTCGACACCGAGCCCGCGCCGTAGGTCGAGGCCCATTTGTCGCGGCGCTCGAGCTGCACCTCGGCGTACGTCGGCAGATCCAGGCGCGATCCGAACGCGACGATGTTCGCTTCGCGGCCGCTGCCACCGCGGAGATCGCTCGCGGCCCCGACGCGTCCGTACGAGCCGAACGAGAAACCTTCGAGCGCGCTCCCCGTGGCCGGCGCGTAGTTCTTCGACGGGTAGCTCGGGCTCGAGGGCGGCGGCGTGGTACCGGGCGGCGTCGCGTCGGTGTCGGCGGCCCGTGCCGGTGTGACGCGCCCGACCGCGCAGGTCACCATCGTGAGCATCGCCCCGATGACGAGCTCGTGCCGTTGCATCGGGCGCATTCGAGCGGGAAAGGGTCTTCGCCGCGGGCCTGCTTGTCAACTCGGATCAGAGTCACCGCGTTCGCGCGTCGGACAGCGAGACGCCCACCTCAGTCGTCGAACGACCAGCGCGTCAGCATCTCCCTGGCGCGAGAGGGCACGATCATCGACGTCGCCTGCGCGTCGAACGACGCCTCCACGACGGTCTCGGCAAAGGTGTCCTCGTCGGCGAGCGGATACCAGGTGCCGTGGCCGACCTCGTTCACCAAGCTGTCGAGCGGCACGCGCCCCGAGAGCAGGCCGCGCTTCAGTCGTTCGGTGTCGACCGGCCCGATCACCGCGCCGCCGCGACGCGTCACGTACCATTGCCGCTCGTCGACCTCGATGCGCCGCGCGCCGCTGCCGCCGACGACCTCTTCGACCGTGCGCCACGTCGTGTCGTCCTCGCGCGCGACGAATGCCGCAGCCGCGAGCAGGCCGTGCTGCAGACGCGCGCGGATCTGCGCGAGCGAGATCTTGTCCGCGAGCACGCGACCCTTTCGGTCCGCAACGCTCCACGAGGCATCCTCGTCGTGGACGATGGAGACCCGGGGCAACCGGCGGGGAGCGACTCGGGCCTGCATGCGCGTGCCGATGGCAGAGCACGCCTCGTGCCTCTCGTCCCGGAGGACGCCCCCCCGAAAGATGCTCGAGATCTCCCGAGGAGAGCCGCTGTAGGCAACGCTCTCCCGGCGATGCGCGCGTCACCTCGGTGTGACCGCTATCGCGTCTTCGTGTCGGCGATGGCGGCCGTCCAGATGTCGACGGCCGATTGACGCATCACGCCGAGCTCCGTGCGCGCGTCCTTGTATCCCCAGCGCTCGATGTCGACGAGGTACTGCGCCCGCGACAAGAGCGTGCCCTTGCACGTCGCGTCGTCGTCGTGCGGAGACTCTTGGCGAATCTGCGCGTAGAGCTGATCCATCACCCAGGTCGGTACCTTCGCGCGATCGCCAGGGTAGATGAATCCGAACAGCACGAGGTGCGCGAGCAGCACGCGCCCGTGCGCGCCGAAGCGCCGGATGAGGCGCGGCCAATCGAGCTTGTCGCCGGTCGCGCGGAGGAGGTGCGCGACGTCTGCTGCGTCGCAGCGCTCACGCTCGATGACGAACGCCTTCGACCAGAGCGTCTCCTCGGCGGGGCAGATCTTCACCGGTACGCCGAGCAGCCTGCCGTCGACGGCGTGCGTGAACCACTCCTCGTCGACGTTCGTCAGGCCGTTGCCGGAGTTGAAGATGATGTCGATGTACATCTCGCAGTCGAACACCTTCGACAGCCAGTGCGGGAACGGCGTGGTGGTGAAGTAGCCCGCCTCTTCGAGGACCGCGAGCGCGCGATCGCGATCGTCTCTGCGAACGAAGATGTCGAGGTCCTTGCTGTCGCGCGAGATCCCCGTCCAGTGGCGCAGCGCATAGCCGCCGCCGAGCAAGAACGGGACGTTCGCTCGACTGAGCAGGCTGAGCACCGCTCGATAGAAGGCGTGAACGTCTTCGTCGAACGGAGGCTCGATGGAAACGCTGTGCATCCTCCGGTTCACAGGGCAACTCACGTGCCCGTGACCTCCGCGACCGAACGACACGACCGTGTACGAGTTGGCGCGCACGAGATCGTGGCGCACGTCTTGCGGACGAGCAGGACGTGTCCACGCCCACTGGCTCGTCCGGCAACGCGTCCGGGAGGATCTCCGGCCGCTTCTCTTCCGGTGATGAACCCCGCGATACGATCGTCAATTCGTCGCCGCAGACGCGCGTGCGCATCGCCGCGGTGGGCGATCTCCACTGCAGCAAGGGCGGCACCGGGAAGCTGCAGCCGCTCTTCGAGACCGTGCACGAGCGAGCCGACGTGCTCCTGTTGTGCGGCGATTTGACCGATCACGGGACGCCGGAAGAGGCGGCGGTGTTGGCGCGCGAGGTCGCCCATGCGCGCGTTCCCGTCGTGGCCGTGCTCGGCAATCACGATCACGAGGCGGGCACTCCCGAGAAGGTCTCGCAGGCGTTGATCGACATCGGCGTTCAGGTGCTCGACGGCGAGGCGGTCGAAATCCAGGGCGTCGGCTTCGCCGGCGTGAAAGGGTTCCTCGGCGGCTTCGGGCGCGGCACCCTCGGGTTCTGGGGCGAGCCAGCCGTGAAGGCGTTCGTGCAGGCCGGGATCGACGAGGCGCTCAAGCTCGAGTCGGCGCTCGCGCACCTCAAGTGCGATCGTCGCATCGCCTTCATGCACTACTCGCCGATCGAGCAGACGTGCATCGGCGAGCGCCCCGAGATCTTCCCCTATCTCGGCTGCAGTCGACTCGAGGAGCCGCTCTTCCGCTACCCCGTCGAAGCGGTGTTCCACGGCCACGCGCACAAGGGCACGCGCGAGGGGAAGACCAAGACGGGCGTCCCGGTCTTCAACGTCTCGATGCCGCTCTTGATCGGCGACGGAGCCGAGCTCCCCTACTTCGTCTTCGAGGTCTGACGCTCACTCCGGCTTGCACTTCGCCATCACGGACTCCTTTGCCCGCAGCGTCACGCCTTCCGCGGCGACGATCCCCGCGCGCCCCGAGTCGATCTCGACGAAGCCTCCCGAGCCGGGTTCGATGACGTCGAACGCGACTCTCGGAGCGATGACCCCGACGAGGTGGATCTCGCCAGCTTGTTCGGCGGTGAACGGGACCTCGGTCTCGCAGATCACCCGCTTCGCGCCTTTGCGACGGCGTCCCGAAGCTCCCACACCGCCGCCGTACCCCCACGAGCCACCGGTCCCGGAGCCGTACTTGTTCTCTTTGAACAGCGCCGCAGGGATCCATCCGACGACGGTGTACCCCCTGCTCGGATCGGCGCCGGAGCATGGCGCGACGACGACGCGCGCGTCGACGTTCGGCGGATCACCGGCGAGCTCGACGAGCCGCGCGCTCAGCGACGAGCATCCCTTGGGATCGATCTCCGCGACGGGCTTGCCGGTGCGCTCCCTGCGGAGCGGGATCAGTTTGTGGACCGGGAGGTCGCCGTGCTGCAGCGTCGGCTCGGGGATGGGGTCGTCGGACGCCGCGAAGCTCGCGTCCCCGAGCCGGACGTCGCTGCACGCGCGCTCCTCGCGCAGCGGGCCGCCGGTCGGGAGCGGGCGCAGGAAGGTGCCGGTGTCGAAGTCGATGGTGACCTTCCCGGCGTGGCTCTGGTGCCACGCGAGCGGCGCAGCGACGGCCGGCACGACGTACCCCGCGAGGAGGAGCGGCTTCGACGCGTGCAGCACGAGCTTCTCGGTCACGAAGCCGTACGCGCGGATCTCCTTCGACGCGAGCTCCACGAATCCGAACGCGTTTTCCCCCTCTAGGAGCGTGAGCTTCGCGTTCTTCGTGCTGGGGAACGTCGCGAACGGCGGTGCTGAAGGACGGAACCGGAGCGCGCGCGGCGCGTCACGGTCCCACGGTCCCGCGAGCTCGCACCCGGGACCGGTGGGATCGATCGGCGACGGATACCCCGCGAGCGCACGCGGCGATGTGGGCAGCGCACTCGCCGACGGCGCGGCCTTCGCGGCGTCCGCAGGATCGGCGGTGGCGATCGGCGCGGCTCTCTTCGCTCTGCACGCACAGAGGAGCACCACCCCGAAGACGATCGTCGACGTGCGTTGCATCGACGCCGACGATACACGGCAACCGGTTCGACGTGCTCGCCGCGCGACCCTACGCTCGGGCGACCATGGCGCTTCCCCCCGGACCGACCGAGCCCTCGCCCGTGCAGCTCGCGCGTTGGATCCGCGCGCCGATCCCTTTCATGAACGACTGCGTGCGCAAGTACGGAGCCGCGTTCACGCTGCGATTTCCGCGGCTCGGGCCGATCGTGCTGTTCTCGGACCCGGCCGCGATCAAGGACATCTTCACCACCGATCCGGACGACGCGCACGCGGGAGAGGCGAACCTGCTCTTGCGGAGCATCCTCGGGAAGAACTCGCTCCTCCTCCTCGACGGCAAGCGCCACCTCCGCGAGCGGAAGATGATGATGCCGCCCTTCCACGGCGAGCGGATGCGGGAGTACGGCGTCGCGATGCGCGAGGCCACCATCCGGCGCATCGACGCCTGGCCGCGCGGGAAGCCGTTCCCGCTCCACGCCGAGACACAGGCGATCACCCTCGACGTGATCCTCGAGACGGTGTTCGGGCTCGAGGGGGCCGAGATGGCACGCATGAGCACCCTCCTCACACGCTTCACCGAGCTCGGCACCTCGCCGCTCGGGACGCTGCTCCTACTCGTGCTCTCCCCGGACATGACCGAGAAGCTCCTCGCCACCGACTCGTTCGAGCTCGGAGGGCGCTCCTTCGACGTCTCGCGGCTGCTCCCGTGGTCTGCGTTGGTGCGCGCCGGTCGCGACGTAGACGAGAGTCTCTACGCCGAGCTCCGCCGTCGCCGCGCGATCGCCGCCACCTCGAGGAAGAACGACGTGCTCTGCATGCTCCTCGCTGCGCGCGACGAGCAGGGGAACCCG
>JBKJQC010000400.1:0-5137 GCA_046593995.1 Polyangiales bacterium | reverse complement strand
CGCAGCGTCCCCGCGCGAAGTCACGCCCGCCAGGTACTCGACGCCGTCGATCGTGACGAAGCCCGGGCCTCCCGAGTCGTGCGTGCAGGAGAGGGTTGCCCTTCCCTCGCGCTTGATGCCGCCGTCGGCTCCACTGGCTGACGACAACCCGAACCCGACGATCCGCACGGTGGCGCCGACGAACGAGGCGTCGAGCGGACGTTCGAGCAGCGGCCAGGGTTTGATGTTGCTCGTTCCGTCGATCACCAGCAAGGCGATGTCGTTCGCGAATGTCGCGGGGCTGTACGCGGGGTGCCGGTGGTGATCGACGATGGCGAAACGCGCCGCCGCTCCGTCGATCGCCGAACCGATCAACACTCGACGCATCGCGAAGTCGGCGGCGGCGCCGCAATGCGCAGCCGTGAGGACCACGCGCGGAGCGATCAGCGTTCCGGTGCAATGGATGCGGCCTTCGACCCCGAGGATGGCGACGACCGCTTCATCGGCGCCGTCGGCGTGCCGTTCGTGATGGCGGCGCGGCCAGCGCCGGGCGCTTCTTCCACGGAGGGCGCGCACGACGCGCCGTTGACGACGATCGCGGCCCCGAGCGCCACCGTCGGTCGTGCGAGAGCTCTTTGGCGGCCCAAGATCGGATGAGCTCGCGCTCCGGGCGCGGCGCAGCGAAAACCGATGTTCGAGAGGCCGGGCGGAAAGGCCTTTACCCGGAGTCGTAGCGATCGAGGACCCAGTTCTTCTGCACGTACGGGAAGTCCATACATCTGCGCGAACAGCGACCATCGCGCCTGACCGCGGCTTGATGGTGGTCAACTCGTTCGATAGGGTGATGCGACGGTGGCAGGGGAATGAGCGCAGACGAGGACGCGTCGATATCCATCGATCGCGCGCCCGAGGTCAGAACCCTCGCGGCTCCGTCCGCGCACGCGCGCGTACTTTCGTCGCGTGACTTTCCGACCGGAACGATCATCGACGGCAAGTACCAAATCGTTGCGCCGCTCGGCGAGGGAGGCATGGGCGTCGTCGTCGCTGCGATGCACTTGCAGCTGCGCGAGACCGTGGCGCTGAAGTTCCTTCGTCTGGACGAGGGAAGGAACCTTTCGGACCTGCGCTCGCGCTTTCGTCGCGAAGCCCAGATCTGCGCGAAGGTCCGCAACGAGCACATCGTCCGCGTGATCGACGTCGGCACGTTCGGCGACGCCGAGTACATGGTGATGGAGCACCTCGTCGGAACCGATTTGCGCAGGCTGCAGAAAGAGACTGTGCCGTTCCCGCTCGAGCGCGCGGTCGACATCTTGGTGCAGATCTGCGATGGCCTCGCCGCGGTGCACGCGCACGGGATCGTGCACCGTGATCTCAAGCCTTCCAACATCTTCGTCACGAAGGGCTCGGATGGCACCGAGCTGGTGAAGATCCTCGACTTCGGCATCTCGAAGTGGACCGCTGCGCCCGAGACTCCCGACGACGATCTCACGAAGACGGGCGCCGTCCTCGGCTCGCCGAAGTACATGGCGCCCGAGCAGCTGTTCGGCTCGAGCACCGTCGATGCCCGCGCCGACATCTGGTCGATCGGCGCGATCCTGTACGAGCTCGTCACAGGGCAGGCACCGTTCCATCAGCCATCGTTCGCGCGTTTGTGTGCCGAGCTCGCGTCGGGGGAGCCGCCCGAGCCGCCGAACCTCTATCGCGACGCGCTCCCCGAGGAGCTCGACGCGGCGATCATGCTCTGCCTCCAGCCGAACCCCGACGAGCGATTGCCGAACGTCGCCGTCCTCGCCGGGGAGTTGCTCGCCGCGATGAAGCGCGACGGCGCCGACACCGTCCGCGCGCGGCTCTCGAACGTCCTCGGGAACACCCCCGGCGACGACGCGATGAAGTCGGGGCAGTACGTCACGCAATCGCTCAGCGTGCGTCTCTCGGTGGCGCCGACGGCGACGGCCGTCACGCAGCCCGCGCTGGCGCCGCCGCCGGTCGCCGCCCAGCCGCCACTCAGGCGAGGCATCTGGATCGCGGCCGCCGCCGCCGGGATCGTGATCGTCGCGCAAGTGGGCATCCGAGCGATGGGGCAGCCGAGCACGGCGGCGCAGGTCGTCGCAGCGCCGCGGGAGGCGCCGGCCGTGACGCTGGGCGCCGCGCCGGAGTCGTCGGCGCCGCCTCCCCTCGTCGCGCCGGTCGTGACCGTCGCACCGATCGCGAGCGCTCCGAAGCCGGTCCTTGCGATACAATTCACGACCAAGGTAACCGCCTCCGCGAGCGTCGCTCCTCCTCCTCCTCCTGCCGCCGTCGCGCTCGAGAAGAAGAAGCTGAATCCGCTCGAGGAGCGCGAATGATCCGCACAACGTCGCTCCTCCTCCTCCTCGCGACGCTGGTGACGACGTCCCTCGCCAGCGCCGCACTGCCGACGCCCGAGGAGCGGGCGATGGCCGAAACGTTGTTCTTCACCGCGCGCGGTCTGATGGAGGCCGAGCGGTACGCAGAGGCGTGTCAGAAATTCGCCGAGAGCTATCGGCTCGCGCCGGCTGCGGGGACGCTCTTGAACCTCGCCGTGTGCCACGAAAAAGAGGGCAAGCTCGCGAGCGCGTGGGCCGAGTTCAAGCAGGCGCTCGGCGACGCGAGGAAGATGGAGCGCCCCGATCGGGAGGAGCTCGCGACCGCGCGACTCGCGGCGATCGAGCCCGAGCTCCCCTACGTCGCGATCGAAGTGCCGGAGAGCGCGCGCGTTCCGGGGCTCGAGATCCTGCGCAACGGAAGCCCGATCCTCAGCGGCGGTTGGGGCACCGAGCTCCCCGTCGATCCCGGCGAGGTGGTCATCGTCGCGCGCGCGCCGGGGTATCGCCCGCGGACCACGAAGCTCACGATCGAACGCAAGCAACACCTGCACGTCCGGATCGAGCCGCTCGACGCGCTGCCCCCACCGCCGCCCGCGCCGCTCACGATCAGCGAAAAGCCTGGTTGGACGACGCAGCGCACCGCGGGTTTCGCGATGATCGGAGCTGGCGTCGTCGCGATCGGCCTCGGCGGCTACTTCGGTGTACGTGCGGCGAACGCGAAGTCCGACAGCGATGAACGCTGCCCGGTCGTAGACGGAGAGCGACGCTGTTCGTCCGAGGGCGCGGCGAGCATGGAGGACGCTCAGCGCGATGCGTGGGTCTCGAATGTCGGCCTCGGCGTCGGCATCGTCTCGGTCGTGGTCGGCACCTATTTGTTCGTCAAGGGCGCGCGCAGCGAGCCGCGCACAGCCCAGCGCGTCGATTGGTCGCTCGCCGCCGGACCGACGTCTGCCTACGGCACGCTGTTGTGCTCGTTCTGAATTCAGCTCGAGCGACGGGCGGTTCGTCTTCTACTCCGGTCGTCGAACGCGCACGTTGAAGCCGAAGCTGTGTGAGAGCGGGCCCATCGCGCCGGTCGAGAGCCTCACGAGCGGTTCCTCGAAGAAGACGTTCGGATCGATCGCCGACGTCCGCGGCATTCCGAAGAGATACGTGATTGCAGCCCACGTGCTCTGGGACTCGTTGTAGGGGTTGATCGGTGCCGCACACTCGGTACACGACGGCGCATGGGCAGTCGGGAACCCAGGGACGAGCGCGGTCTCGAGCCGATCGAGGACGGCCGGGTTCGAAGCCGCGATCGACAGCATCGGGTTGGCGTTCGCGTGCGCACGGCTCGCCGACCAATCACCGCTCACGATCGCGACCTTGCCCGCGCTCTTGCGCCGGATGAGCTCGATCGTGCGCTGCGCCTGCAGCTGTGCCTCCTGATTCCACGCCTCCGCGCCCGTTGCGCCGCCGCCGTAGAAGCCAGCGTAGGCGAGCAGCTCGCCGTACGGCGAGGTGAAGTTCGTGCAATAGAAATCGATGAACTTGCCGTTCTCGATCTCGACCTCGGCGTACTGCACGACGCGCTGGTACGACGTGGCAGGCAGGACGTAGGTCTCGCTCGTGCGGATCGGCAGGCGCGAGAGAATCATCGACGCTGCCTGGCCACGGAATCCCTTGTAGTCGCGCGCATCCGTCGTACAGAGCGTGCGAACGTCACCGAGCGTCTCACCGGTTCCGGCCGCGACTGCGATGCAGCTGTAGCAACGCTGCGCGTCCCCGTTGCCCGTGAGCAGGGCGACCATCTCCGAGACACACTTCTCCGACATGCAGCTCGTCGCGGCGACGACGCCGTCCGCGGCGCCGGTCGACGAGCAATGGGTCATGATGCAGGTCAGCGCCGCGTCGACCTGCATCGGATCGGTCGCGCCGGCGCAGGACGCGTACGTGCGCGGCAGTGGCATCGCGCCGTTCGCGTCACGCGGCTCGGTCGGGACGGTGCTCAGGTCGGTGTCGGACACCACTGCGTGAGGGAACGCCTCCTTCGCCGCGACGATCAGCGCATCGCGATCTCTCCGCTGCGGTACCTGCGCGAGGCAGAGGAGGTCGGAGTCGCGCTTGCTGATCTCCTCGAGGATCCGGGGCCGTCGGGCGACCTCTTCCTCCGCGGCCGGGCCGTACAGCGATGCATTGAAGACGTCGATCGAGAGCGTCGAGAGGGCCGAGGGCACGCAGGTCGTGAAGAGGCCCTGCATGTCGAGTTCGTCGCAGAGCAGGCCACGCACGGGATACAGCGGCGAGGATGGATCGCCGATGGCGTAGAACGTCTGCCACGTATCGGACGACAGAAGCGCCGTCGCCATGAGCGCGCGCGCGTCGCCCGCCCTTGCTGCGACGAGGTTCACGCCGATGCGCGGCAGCGCGAGATAGCCGTTCTCGTCGGTCCGGCCGACGATCGCCGTCGTCCGCGCCGTCGTCGCCTCGCCGAAGGAGAGCGGCTGGTCGAGGAGCCGCGAGCTCATGTTCACCGGGAGCCGGGCGCTCGACGCGAACCCGAAATCGAGCGCGCCGCCGACGTTGCTCGCGTGGACGATGCGCACGTGAATCGCGTTCGATCCGGGCGTGGTGCTCGCGTCGCGGAACGCGCGGAGCTCCGACGGTCTGCCGAGGTGGACGATTGACGTCGTCGTACCCGTCGCAGCGTCGACTCCGTTCAGCTGCGCGACGCCCGGCGCATCGCAGGGCGATCCCGCGGCGACCACCTTCGCGTCGAGGCGCCCCGCGGCGACTGCGAACGGCGCGGTCACCTGCGCGTAGGTGAGACCGGC
>JBKJQC010000361.1:0-3820 GCA_046593995.1 Polyangiales bacterium | reverse complement strand
TGCGCAAGCGCATGGCAATCAAGGTGCTGCATCCGGAGATGACGCGCCTTCCCGAGGTCGTCGCGCGCTTTGAGCGCGAGGCGATGACCGCCGCACACATCGAGCACCCGAACGTCGCCGGCGCGACGGACTTCGGCAAGCTCGAAGACGGCTCCTGTTACCTCGTGCTCGAGTACGTCGAGGGCACGAGCCTGCGCGCGCTCATCGACAAGGGCCCGATCGAGGCGCCGCGCGCGGTGCACATCATCGTGCAGATCCTCGCCGGTCTGAAGGTCGCGCACGATTTCGGGATCGTGCACCGCGATCTCAAGCCGGAGAACGTGCTCCTCGTCGATCGGGAGGGCGAGCCCGACTTCGTGAAGATCCTCGACTTCGGCATCGCCCGCGTGCCGATCGGCGCGATCGGCGGCGACGTCGGCCCGAGCCTCACGCGCGCGGGCATGGTGTACGGGACGCCCGAGTACATGGCGCCGGAGCAGGCGCTCGGTCAGGACGTCGACGGTCGCAGCGATCAGTACGCGGTCGGCGTGATGCTGTTCGAGATGCTCGCGGGCAAGCGCCCGTACGACAACAAGGACAAGGTCGCGCTCCTCGGCCAGCACGTCGCGGGACCGATCCCGAGCGTGAAGTCGCGCGCGCCGGACGAGAAGATCCCGACCTCGCTCGAGATCGCGCTCACGCGCATGCTCTCGAAGAGCCCATCGGATCGCTTCCCCGACGCGTCCTCCGCCGCAGAGTCGCTGTTCCTCGCCGGCACTGGCGCGATCCCCTCGATCCCGCCCCCCTCGAAGGCGGAGTTCCCGCCGGGCACCATCCCGATGGACTCGCTCGCGCACGAGCTCGAGAACCAGCAGACGCTCCGTCCGCCGCCGAGCATGCGGGGCGACGGCTCGGCGATCGATCTCCACAAGCCGACGCCGACCCCGGGACCGACCTCGGTCCTCGAGCGCGCGCCGAAGCGCGCGCTCGCACTCGCGGGCGCAGGCGCGGCGATGCTCCTCGTGCTGCTCGTGGTGATGCTCGTACGGAAGCCGACGGCCGCCGATCCCGTCGCCACCAACGAGAACGGCAAGCCGGCGGCGACCGCCTCGACGCCGACGCAGCTCAGCGGCGACAACAAGGCGAAGGTCCAGTCCGCGCTCGGCAAGGTCACCGCCGGGGACATCGAGGGCGGCATCAAGGAGCTCGAAGCGCTCCTCGTCGACTACCCGAACGACGGCGCGGTGCTCAAGGCGCTCGCGCAGGCCTACCAGAAGGGCAAGCGGCACCTCGATGCGCTCGGCATCGTGAAACAGCTGCTCGTCGCGTACCCCGACGCGGCCACCGATCCGACGCTCGAGCCGCTGTTCGACGACGCGCTCGCCGGTCCGCCCGCGGTGGTGGACGGCGCGTTCGCACTCCTCGAAGGCCCGATGAAGGCACAGGGCGCGCGCGTCCTCTACGCGATCGGGTACGAAGGACGCGGCCCCGACAAGCTCGCCCCGCGCGCACGCAAGTCGCTCGCCGATCCCGAGGTGCAGAAGGTCACCCCGGCCTCCGTGAAGGGCGTACTCGAGCTCCGCAATGCCTCGCATACGTGCGGCGCGAAGCGCGAGATCATGGAGAAGTACAGGAACGACTTCGATGCGACCGCGCTCCCGGTGCTCAAGGCTCATCTGAAGACCACCGGGTGCGGTGGATTCTTCAAGCGTGGAGACTGCTTCGCCTGCCTGCGACCGGACGACTTCCTCGGGAAGGTCATCGCTGGGGTCGAGGAGCGGTCGAAGAAGTAGTCGTCAGTCGTCAGTCATCAGTCGTCAGTCGTCAGGAAGAGAAGAATGGCCGAAGAGGGCGCCGTTTCGAGCGTGGGGCACACGTACGACGATGCCTCCGGGAGGGGCCCCTCCGGGGAGGGGCCTGATCACGGGAGCTACTCCTCGGAAGGGGAGTCTCCGGCGATCGACTCGGCGCAGGCTGCGGCCATCCGCGCGGCCTCGACGAGCTGGCGGGAGGGGACGCTCGCTTCGACGCAGGCGAAGCTGAAGCCGCGCGCCACGAAGTTCACCACGCTCGGTGGGATCGAGGTGCCGGACGTGCTCACGCCGGCCGACGTGCCGACCGACTACATCCGCGATCTCGGGATGCCCGGCGAGTACCCGTTCACCCGCGGTGTGCAGGCGAACATGTACCGCGGTCGTCTGTGGACGATGCGGCAGTTCGCGGGCTTCGGCACGCCGAAGCAGACCAACGAGCGCTTCCGCTATCTCTTGAAAGAAGGGCAGACCGGCCTCTCGACCGCCTTCGATTTTCCCACCCTCATGGGGTACGACAGCGACTCGGAGCGATCGCTCGGCGAGGTCGGCATGTGCGGCGTCGCCGTCGACACGCTGCACGACATGGAGGTCTTGTTCGACCAGATCCCGCTCGAGCAGGTCACCACGTCGATGACCATCAACGGTCCGGCGATCGTGATGCTCGCGTTCTACGTCGCCCTCGCCGACGTGCGCGGCATCTCGCGCGCGAAGATCGGCGGGACGATCCAGAACGACTGCCTCAAGGAGTTCATCGCCCAGCACGCGTGGCTCGTGCCGCCGCGCCCCGCGATGCGCATGGTCTGCGACATGATCGAGTTCTGCGCCGCCGAGGTACCGCGCTGGAACCCGGTCAGCATCAGCGGCTATCACATCCGCGAGGCCGGCAGCACCGCCACGCAAGAGCTCGCGTTCACGCTCTACGACGGCCTCGAGTACGTGAAGTGGTGCGTCGCGCGCGGGATGGACGTCGACTCGTTCGCGCCGCGACTCTCGTTCTTCTTCGACGTGCACAACGACTTCTTCGAGGAAATCTGCAAGTTCCGCGCGGCCCGTCGCATCTGGGCCCGCGAGATGAAGCACCGCTTCGGCGCGAAGAAGGCCGAGAGCATGAAGCTCCGCACGCACGCGCAGACGGCGGGCGTCTCGCTGACGGCGCAGCAGCCCTACAACAACGTCGCGCGCGTCGCGCTGCAGGCAGCGGCGGCGGTGCTCGGCGGCACACAATCGCTGCACACCAACTCGCTCGACGAGACGTACGCGCTCCCGACCGAGGAGTCCGTGACCATCGCGCTCCGCACCCAGCAGATCGTCGCCTACGAGAGCGGCATCGCGAGCACGATCGATCCGCTCGCCGGCAGCTACTACGTCGAGCACATGACCAACGAGCTCGAGAAGGCCGCGCTCGACTACATCAAGAAGCTCGACGAGATGGGCGGGATGGTCGAAGCGATCGAGCTCGGATACCCGCAGCGCGAGATCGCCGCGAGCGCCTACAAGTTCTCCCGCGAGATGGAGACGAACGAGCGCGTGATGGTCGGCGTCAACGCATTCTCGTCCGCCGAGGGGACCAAGATCCCGCTCCTCAAGATGGACGAGGAGATCCAGCGCACGAAGGTCTCGGAGCTTCGTGCCTTCAAAGCGACGCGCGACGCGGCGAAGATGCGGGTCGCGCTCGAGCGCGTGAAGGCCGCGGCGCAGGGGAAAGAGAACCTGATGCCGCCGATCATCGACGCGGCCAAGGCCTACTGCACCCAGCAGGAGATCTGCGACGTGCTGCGGGAGGTCTTCGGGACGTACACGGATCCCGCGGAGTTCTGAGCGCCTCACGTCGACGGCACGGGCACAGAACTGCGTCTCGTAGTCGCTTCAGCGTCACGCCGCTGACCCTGTCCAGGCGCCCATCAACAGCATCAACAGGGAGGCGGTGAGGCGGGGAGATTTCGGCAGGTCTGCCGATCTCGGCGTCAACGCGACGACACTCTCGCATGCGCGAGCGTCGTCGCGGTCGCAGCACGCGCGCGGCAGCA
>JBKJQC010000042.1:0-10575 GCA_046593995.1 Polyangiales bacterium | reverse complement strand
CCTTGACGCCGCGCGCGACGAGCGCCCGCGCGCAGCCCTGTGCGTAGCGCACCACGGTCGACGCGCTCTTCGTGCCGTACGGGACGCGCGCCGTGTCGCCGAGGTAGAGGATGCGTTCGCCGGGGAGCGCGTCGGCGATCTCGCGCACCACCGTGAGCCCGCCGAGCCCGCTGTCGAAGACGCCGAGCGGCAGCCGCGGATCGAGGCGACCGCGTCGCTCACCGCTCACGGGCGCGTCTTCGTCGTGGTCATCGTCGTCGAGCGGCCCAGACGGGTCCATCGCCGCACCAACGTAGCAGCGGCCGGCGGCAAGGCCGAATTTCGCGGGCCGTCGCGGCACTCGTACCCGGGATGAGAGTCGACGTCGAACGCGCGTGCGGCTAAGGCCCGGACGCGATGGCCTTCATCGAGAGCCCCGAGGTGCCGCTGCGAGACATTCGTCTCGAGGGGCCGCTGCGCTTGCTCGTCCGCTTGATCATGGCGTTCCGGGCGGCCGGTGGTGCATCGATCGCGCTCGCGTACTTCCTCCCCTGGCATCAGGTGACCGACAGCGCGCGCGTGTACCTCTGCAGCGGGTTCGCGCACTGCAGCGGCAACGTGCTGCCGGCGGTCCTCGGCGCCGCCATCGTCGGGCTCGCCGTGTGGTGTTACCGCGCGCCGTCACTCGCGCGCGGGATGGCGGCCGCGGCGGGCACCATCGCGCTCTCGCTCCTGTCGTACAAGCTCACGTACCGACCCTTCGTCCACAGCGGGATGCACCTCGTCGCGAGGCCCGCGGCGGCGTTCTTCGGCGCGGCGTTCATCCTGCTCACGTTCTCGGGGTTCCTCGACCTGATGTTCCACCCCATCCTGTACATGTGGGCGCGGCGCGATCAGGAGACGGTGCGCTGACGGCGCGCTCAGACGGTCGCGCGACGGGGGCGCGGGCGCCGACGGGTCGGCTGCTTCTCCGGTGGGCCGTCGTCAGGGCCCCCGTCGGAGACGCTCACCTCTTCGTCGTGATCGCGGAACCACTTGGCCAGCTTCGGCCACAGCCCCTTCGAGGCAGCGCGCGAGACCATCGCACCGACGTGACCACCCGGGAGGTGCAGCCACTCCTTGTCGGTCGCCGACGCGCGGTCGATCAGCTCCTTCGCGCTGGCCCACGGAACGATGTTGTCGTGCTCGAACGTGATCGCCAACGTCGGGCACGTGACGCCCTCGAGCCGCGCGGGCTTGCCGCCGAGCGCGAAGGTGCCTTTCGCGAGCGCGTTTCCGCGATAGAGCTCCTCGATGTAGCGCTGGTATGCGGCGCCGGGGAACGACACGTTGTCGCTGCCCCAGGTCTCGAGCGCGAGGAAGCCGTCGAGGAACTCGTCGTCCCACGCGCGATCGAGCAGGTGCACGGCCTTCGACAGGTTGAGCGTCGGACGGAGCAGGTGGAAGGCGCTCTGCATCAGCTGCCACGGCACGTTGCCGTACGCTTCGCACATGGCCGCCACGTCGAACGTCGGCGTCCGCGACCACGTCGAGAGGAGCCCGGTGTCGTCGAAGCGCACCGGCGCGGCGATCGCCACGAGCGACGCGAACCGCTCTGGGTGCACGGCGGCGTGGATCGCGCTCATCAGCCCGCCCATGCAGTAGCCGAGGACGTGCGCGCCTCCATGCTCGGAGTCCAGCGTGCCGGCGAGCGCAGCGCTCTTCTTGAGCGCGCGGCCGATGTAGCGATCGACGATCTCGTCGAAGTCGAGCAATCGATCTTCCGAATCGGGGGTGCCCCAGTCGATGCAGAATACGTCGAAGCCCTCGGCGACGAGCCACTCGACGAAGCTCTTGCCGGGCATCAGGTCGAGCACGTAATGGCGGTTGATGAGCGACGGGACGAGCAGCACCGGCGTCGGGTGGACGATGCCAGCGGGACGCGGGCGATAGCGGAGCAGGCGCCACTTGTTCTCGTGGTGCACGACGTCAGCCGGCGTCACCCCGACCTTCGGTTTGTCGCGCACGACGAGCGACCGAAGGTTCTGCCAGCGCTTCGCGTCGCGCTGCGCGGGCTCCTTCGAGCCAGCGTCTCTCGAGGCGTCTTTCGAGCTGCCCTTCGACATGCTCAGGCCCGCGCCTCTCTGGTCACGGGTGCAGCGCCATCGACGAGATAGAGCGCCTCGAAGCGCTCGCGGAACGTCTCGTAGACCTTCTTGCGGCGCACCTTGAGGGTCGCGGTGAGGAGGCCGCCTTCGACGGTGAGCGGACGATCCATGATGGCGAAGTCCTTGATCGACTCGTAGCTCGCGAGCGCCGCGTTCACCTTGTCGATGCGCGACTGCACGAGGGCGCGGCGCGCCGCGGGGAGGGCGTCGGCGCCGACGTCGCCGAGCTCTGCCGCCACGGCCTCCTCGTTCAGCCACACGCCGGCCACGAGGTACTTCTTCCCCTCGCCGTAGACGACGACGTGCGCGACGAACGGATCGTCCGCGAACCGGATCTCGATGTTCGCCGGCGGGACGTTCTTGCCGCCGGCGGTGACGAGGATGTCCTTCTTGCGATCGATGATCTGGAGGAAGCCATCGTCGGTGAAGCGGCCCACGTCACCGGTCTTGAACCAGCCGTCTTCGGTGAAGGCCTCGGCGGTCGCTGCGGCGTCCTTGTGGTACCCGGAGAAGACGCTCGGACCGCGCGCGAGGATCTCGCCGTCTTCCGCGAGCTTCAGCTCGACCGACGGCAGCGGCTTCCCGACCGAGTCGAAGCGGAACGCGTCGGGGCGGTTGAGGGTGAGCGTCGGCGAGGTCTCGGTGAGGCCGTACCCCTCGACGATGAGGAGCCCCGCCGCGTGGAAGAGATCCTTCACCTCGCGCTTGAGACCCGCACCGCCCGACAGGCAGAAGCGGAAGTTGCCCCCCGTGACGCGCGCGAGCTTCTCACGGCGCTTCGCCGGATCCTCGTCGGCGCTCAGCGTGGCAAGCTTCTCCCACACGCTCGGCACGCTCATGAACACGTGCGGCCGCACCTCGGTGAGCTTGTCGAGGACGGCGCGCGGATCGACGAGATAGCTCACCCACCCGAGGCTGTTGCCGAGACATGCCTCGCCGAAGCCGAAGATGTGGCTCATCGGCAGCCAGAGGAGATCGACCATTCCCTCTTCGACCAAGGGCGCGTTGCACTTCAGCCAGTCGAGGCCATTGGTCGCGACGTTCCTGTGCGTGAGCGGCACGCCCTTCGGATTCCCCGAGGTACCGCTGGTGTAGAGCATGAGACCGGGCTGATCGAGCGACACTGCGTTCATCGTGGTCTCGAACGCCGTCGGTTCGTCGCGATCGCGGGCCGCGCCGAGCGCCATCGCGCGCGACCACGTGGTGATCACGCGCTCGACGTCGGCGAACGCCGGCACGGCCTTCCCCTTGGCCTGCAGCTTCGTCAGCACCTTCGCGGGGTCCATCGCGTCGTCGAGGAGGACGATCTTCTCGACGCCCTGGTAGCTGTCCCACGCCTCGAAGATGCGCGCGAGGAGCGCGTCGCCGTCGACGAACACCACCTTCGCGTCGCAGTGCCGCACGACGTACGCCGCCTGCTCCGGCATGCTCGCGGGATAGATCGGCACCATCACGCCGCCGGCCGCCTGGATCGCCAGCGCCGCGCTGATCCACTCGACGCGGTTCGCCGCGAACACGCACCCGCGGTCACCGCTCTTCAGCGTGCCCGCACCGAGGAAGAGCGCCGCGTTGCGGATCTGCTCGGCGAACGCGCCCCAGGTGACCGCGCGCCAGTCCTTGCCGGTCGCCCCGTGGGTGAAGTCGGGAAGCATGAAGCGCACGCGCGAGCGCCGCTGATCGAGCGAGTCGAACACGGCGCGGGGAGCAATCTTCAGGTCGGTGAAAGGCGTGATGTCCATGGTGGTCTGTGGTCTAGGGTCTAGGGTCTAGGGTCTAGGGTCTAGGGTCTAGGGTCTAGGGTCTCGAAGTCTCGCGGCGTGCCGGTCGTCGTCGCTCTTGCGTGCGCGGTCATCAGTCGTCAGTCGTCAGTCGAGAGCGCAGTCTCGTTGCTCTCGTCTCTCGTCTCGTCTCGTCTCGTCTCGTCTCGACTGATGACTGACGACCGACGACTTCTCACTTCTTCATGTCCTCGAGGCGCTCCTCGAGATCCATCAGCCTGCTCTCGAGCTGGTTCAGCATGTGGAGCGTGCGTTCCTGGTCGCGCTTGGTGGGGAGCCCGAGCTCACCCCACCACTTCGCCTTGGCGCGATCGCTCTTTGCCTTCATCTTCATCACCGCCGAGAGCAGCGCGCCGGACGGCGCGAGGACGAGCGGGCTCTCGAGCCACTTCTCGAGATGCTTCGCCGTCTTGTTCTCCCACGTGTCGAACGACTTCTTCCACTGGTCCCACATGCCCAATCTCCTCCGACTCTCGACTCTCGACTCTCGACTCTCGACTGACGACTGACGACTGACAGGTCACTGCCCCAGCCGCCGCAGCTCCGCAGCCACGGTGAAATCAGCGTTCGGCTCGCCGTCCTTGCTCGTCGCGCGCGTGACCTCGCCGAAGCACTCGCCGAAGAACTGCACTTGCCGCCGCGTCGCGGTCGCGCCGGCGGCGGGCGAGAGGGTCACCTTCGTGCGTAGGCGGTGCACTTGCTCGAAGGTGAAGTCGCGGAGGACGAGCTTGCCGACGCCGTCGTCCTCGATCTCGTAGAGGTCCTTGCCGGCGTAGGGCAGGCCGCGGATCGTCGCGTTGGTGATGGTCCCGGTCGTCACCCACTTGGCGCCCGGTTCGAGCGGGAACTTCAGCACGATCACGCCCTGCTCGTAGACGAGGAGCGTCTTCCCCTCGGGCGGCGACTCCTTCGCGGACGCGAGGCCGAGGAGCCAGATGCCCTGCTCGTCGTGGCGATAGACGCTCTCGAGGCCGGCGTCGGAGGGCGTGACGAACTCGCCGGTGGGGAACGACGGCGCGTACCACTTGCCCGTGGGCGTGCTCGCCACGATCTCGAGCACCTGGTCGTCCTGGAAGTCGGTGCCGAAGCTCCATACGCGCCGGCCGCCTTCGAGCTTGCCGACGAGATCGACCGGACGGTCCTTGCCGAAGGGCGAGATCAGGTACTGGACCGGCGTGCCGATCGCCGGCTGCAGCTCGGTGTGCTCGATCTTCGCGTCGAGGTTCGGCACGCACGAGAGCGGCGCCGCGTCCGGCGTGCCGTAGCGCGCGCGGGTAGGGGGCGGCGTCATGTTCTCGCTCGAGCACGCCACCATCGAGGGCAGCGCGGAGCAGATCGCGATCACGGTGAGGAGGATGGGCCGCATGTCTCGTTCATTCCCCTCAGAAAGCGTACGTCAGACGCAGCCGGATCAGCTGCGCGGGCTTGGCGGGCAGACGCGCCTGTGGGTTGTCGAAGGCGCTGCCGGGGAAAAAGACGGCGTGCTCGAGCGCGAAGCCGAAGCCATCCTTGCCCCACCACGCCAGGGTGGGATCGATCTCGACGCCGAGCGGCGCGCTCCCGCTCGGGGTCGACGCGGCCTTCACGGCCCACGAGGCGATGCCTGCGATCGAGGCGACGAGCCGCCCGCTGGCAATGCGCATCAGGTCGATGCGCGCGTGCGGACGTACGTAGGTCGTGTCGGTGATGGTGCCGAGGATCTCGCGGAAGAGGATGCGATCGACGCGGTAGTCGGGGTGGAAGCGGAAGTTGTCGACGGTGCGATCGTAGGGGAGGTTCGCCTGCGCGCCCTCGAAGTCCCCCTTGCGTGCGACGGGCGAGTTCTGGTCGACGAACGCGCCGAACCCCGGCGCGGAGTCTCCGCTCGCATACCCGAAGTCGAAGCCCGCGCCGTAGGGATCGTGCGGCGCACCGAGCTCGCTCTGCACCGCCGCGCCGAGCTGGTTCGACGTGACCGGCTGGTTCGACGACACGCCGGGGATGAGCGACGGCTGCTCGACCCGTCCGACGAGATACGCGATCTCGGCCTCGATGCGCGCGTGCGGGAAGATGATGCGGAGCCACGCGTCGATCGCGGTCGCCGTCGCACCGCGTGTCTGGATCGGCGTGCCGGTCGGACGAGCTCCCTGGGCGATCGAGAGGTACTCGTAGGGCGCGTCGCTCGACTGGCGTCGATGGGACATGTACGCGCCGTAGTTGACGGTGATCTTCCCCGCGGCGCGCCGGCGGGTGTGCGCGAGGTCGTCGTTGTAACGGAGGATGGCGAAGGTGACCGTCTGCACGCCGGTCGCCGGCGCAATGCCGATGCGGCGGACCGAGTCCTTGCGGTAGGCCTGCGGACCGATCCAGGAGAAGTCGTAGGCGAACGCGATGATGTGCCCGAGGAGCGGGGTGATGAGCGCGACACGGTCCTGGGCGTCGCCGCTGTCGCAGTCGGCGCAGTCGCCGCCGTTCGCGAGCATGCCGAGGCCCCAGTGGTTCCCCATGCGACCGGCAGCCAGGAGCCCGAACGGGAGCCACACCTCGCCGTACGCGCGCTTGATGCGGAAAGCGTCGGAGGCCTGCGTGCGCTGCGTCGAGCTCGCCGACGGGATGCCGACTGCGTTGCCGCCGAGCGGTACGTTGTCGAGCACGTCGATGCGCGACTTCACGGCGACCGCGCCGCCCGCCGTGTACACCGTGAGGTCGGTGCGGAGCCGCATGTCCGCGTAGGTGAACGTCTGCGACGTCGGGTTCCCCTCGGGGACGAACCACAGCGCCTCGCCCGACGGCGTGAGACCGCGGTCGAGATCGAGGTTCTGCAGCACCTCGCCGCGCGTGCGGAACGCCCCGTCGAGCTTGACCTCGGTCTTGGGGCGCGCGTGGAAGTCCTGCCCGGCGTCGGTGAAGCCAGTCGCTCGCGCGTTCGCCGAGACGAGCGAGAGCACACCGAGCGCGGCGAGCGTGAACGCCTTGTTCACGGCTCGTCCGCCTTCGCTTTGGCCTTCGCGTCCGCCTTCGCCTTCGCGTCCGCATCCCCGGCCGCCTTCGCCTTCGCTTTCGCGTCCGCCTCCGCCTTCTCGTCGGACAAGAAGACGTCGAGGTCGTGGGTCGACGCCGACGCCGCCTCGAACATCGGAAAGTGCCCGCACTGCGGGTAGATCACGAGGCGCGACTGCGGAAGGTCCTTCGAGAGCCGCTCGCCGTACTCGACGAGCGTCACGCGATCCTCGCGTCCCCAGAGCAACAGCGTGTCCTGCTTGATGGTGCGGTACTTCGCTTCGACCTCCGCGAACCGCTGCCCGCGCGTCGCCGCGAGCGCCGCTGCGACCGTGCCGGGGCGCTCGAGCGCGCGATCGACGTCCTCGACGAGCCGCTCGCTCATGAAGCGCTCGGGATCGAAGAACGCCGCCGCCATGCGCTCGTCGCCGCGCTCCTTGTAATAGAGGCCGAAGAGCACCTCGCCGACGCCTTGCGCGCGCGCCCAGAGGAAGAACGTCGGGATCTGGTCCTCGTAGATCCACGCGTCGTAGAGGGCGAGCTTGCTCACGCGGTCGGGCGCGGCGAGCGTGGCCGCGAGCGCGATCGAGGAGCCCCACGAGTGGGCGACGAGCGCAGCGCGCTCCATGCCGCGCTTCTTCATCAGGCCGAGGACGAGCGCCGCCTCGGACGCGGGCGAGTAGTCCCCTTCGGGACGATCGCTCCAGCCGAAGCCCTTGAGGTCGAGCGAGAGCACACGGTGCGTCTTCGCCAGGGTGGGGGTGACACCCGTCCACGTCTCGAGCGACGACGCGAAGCCGTGGATCAGCACCACCGGCGGGCCGGTCCCCTCCTCGTGGTAGCGGAGCCGCACTCCGTCGACCGTCTCGTAGGTCGCGTCCTTCGGCGCGTTCGGCAGCGGACCGCTCTGGAACGAGAGGCAGCCGGCTCCGGAGAACGAGAGTGCTGCGATGCAACAAACGAGCTTCACGGCGCGAGCCTGCGGAGCTCGGACGTCGCGCTCCACTCTTCGGCGGTCTCGTTGGACTTGCTCACCAGGTTGGCGACAGTGCCGAAGCACTCGGAGACGAACGCGTAGGACCGCGTGGTGGTGGTGCTGAGGCCGACGGTGCGCGTGAGGATCATCTTCACGCGCAGGACCTGGAAGGTGCCGAGCGGCGCGACGAGCTCCCCCTTCGCGTCGACCTTCGCGTCGTACGTCTCGCTGTAGGACGCGAACAGGCCGTTCGCCGTGCCGGTCACGTTCGACGTCGTCTTCCACGTCTTCCCCACCTCGAGCGGGAAGGCGAGGATCTGCGGCGGCGTCGCGTACTTCAGATCCGTCTTGGTGGCGGTGTCCTTCGGCGAGGCCGCGCCGAGGAGCACGAGGCCGCCCGCGTCGATGCGGAACACGCCGAGGACGTCGCTCGAGGCGGCGAGCTCGGTGACGTAGGTCGCGTCGGCATACTTCGAGGCGAACCAGTTGCCGGCGACCGGCTTGGTCGTGACGAGGACGTCCTTGTCGCCCGTGAAGGCGGTCGAGAGGTCCCACTTACGGGTGTCGGCGCCGAGCGCGGTACCGGCCGTGGCGAACGTCGCGTTCTCGGCGACGCGGAACGTCGCTTTGAGCCCGGCGCGGAGCGGGATCTCGAACGCCTCGATGCGTCCATCTTGGTTCGGCGAGCAGCCCGCGGCTCCGTCGGTCGTTCCACCCTCGGTCGGGGTGCCGGTCTCCGTGACGACCCCGTCGTCCTCGGTCGTCGCGCCGTCCGCGGGCGACGTCTCGGTCCCGGGGAGCCCGGTGTCGGACTTGGCGACGATGACGCACTTGCCGTCGACGCTGCACGCGCCGGACGCGCAGTCCGCGCCGACGGAGCACTGGCGCTCGGCCGCGGCGGCGCACCCATCGAGGAGCGCGAGCTGTGCGACGACGGCGAGGAGGAGGAGGGAGAGCGGACGCATGGACCGACTTTCGTGTTGCGCCGCACAACCGGCGCGGAAGTGGGTGTTACGGCGCGCTGTGCGCCATGTCAAGCCGATCTCGCATCCGAGCCTGAAACGGCCCCCGCTGGACCGCGCTCCCGGCGACCCCGTGGTATTGCACTGCAACATGCTGGTGAAGAAGTACGGAAACCGTCGGCTCTACGACACGGTCGACAGTCGCTACATCACGCTCGAGGAGCTCACGGAGAAGATCCGCGGCGGAGCGGACGCCCGCATCATCGACGCGAAGACCGGCGAGGATCTGACGCAGGCGACGCTCACGCAGGTGATCCTCGAGAGCCGCGGCGCCGCGAAGCTCCTCCCGGTCCCGCTCCTCTACCAGCTGATCCGCCTCGGCAACGACGCGCTCGCCGAGTTCTTCCAGCGCTACGTCGCCTGGGCCCTCGAGGTCTACCAGATGACCCGCACGGGAGCCTCCGCGCTCGGCCCGTTCAATCCGTTCGCCGCGTTCGGCAATCCACTCGCGCGCATGCTCAACGGGATGACCGCGGGAATGCCGCAGGGAGCGGGCTGGGGAGCAGAACCGCAGGCCACGCCGCCGGCCCCCCCGACGCCTGTGCCGCCGCCGCTGTCGGCGACGTCGAGCGAGGTCGCCGAGCTGCGGCGGGAGCTGCAGGCGTTGAAGCGGACGGTCGCGAAGAAGAAGAGGTCTAGGGTCTAGGGTCTAGGGTCTAGGGTCCGAGACCGGAGACGCGAACGCGCACGCGAACGCGCACGCGAACGCGAACGCGCACGCGCACCCGCCACGCGAACGCGAACGCGAACGCGAACGCGACCGCGCGTCTCGTCTCGTCTCGTCTCGTCTCGAGCCCTAGACCCTAGACCCTAGACCCTAGACCTCTCACGATGGTGCACTGCAACAAAACAGGTTGACGTCTGCCGCCGCGGATCTACCTTGGGGCCCTTCCGAACCTCCCGCCACGGGCGAAATCGCAAGCAGAAGGGGCCACGACCATGTCCACGACCGAGTCTTCGCAGGTGCAGCATAACTTCATCCCCCAGGCGCTCCAGGCCGCGAGTGAGGCGCAGCTCGCGCGCGTCGAGGCGTTCTTCGCGCAGGTGTCCGAGATGGAGACCAAGGCGATGGAGCAGACCCGCACTGCCATCGAGGAGAGCGCGCGTCTCTCGCGTGAGAGTCTCGCGTATCAGGCTTCGCTCGCTGCGGAGTGGCGCAAGGGTTCGCTCGAGGCGATGCGTCGCACCGCGCAGCTGTGGACGTCGTTCCCCTTCGGCGGCGCCTGAGCGTCGACGGGACGAGGAGACCGGAGCGATGCCGCACGAGCCCACCGCCAAAGACGTGCTCCGCCGTGACGGTACGTCGCGGCTGATGCGCTTCCGGGGTCGCGCGGGCGGTGGCTCGCTCGAGCGCGCTCCGCTCCTCCTCGTGCCTTCGCTGATCAACCGCTGGTACGTGCTCGATCTGCGTCGCGGCGTCTCGCTCGCGGCGGCGCTGGTCGAGGCAGGGATCGACACCTGGGTCCTCGACTGGGGCGTCGCCGAGGACGAGGACCGTTACCTCTCGTGGGACGACGTCCTCGCCCGCCTCGATCGTGCCGCGCGCTTCATGCAGCGCAACACCGGCGCGCCCCGCATCGGGATGCTCGGGTACTGCATGGGCGCGACCCTCGCTTCCATCTGGTCCGCGCTGAATCCGACGCGCACCGCAGCGCTGGTCGACCTCCTCGGACCCGTCGATTTTGCGCACGGAG
>JBKJQC010001109.1:0-10833 GCA_046593995.1 Polyangiales bacterium | reverse complement strand
CTTCTCGTTCCTCCCGGCCGAGGAGGACTCGGCGTGCGCTTGCCGCGTGACCGGCGGATCGCGCAGCGGCGCGGGTGGGTTCCTCTTCGCCCTCGGCCTGGCGGTGGTTTCTTTGCGCCGTCGCCGCGAGCGCCCCGCGGCCTGAGCGGCTCGACTTCGAGCTACGAGATGCTCGCGCGACGCGGTCCAGAGGTCGCCACGCTGGTCGCCGACGTGCGACGCTTCGGGAATGATGCGGAGCGCCTCGTGGTGGGCCCTGTGGAGCCTCGTTGGTTGCAGCGCCTCGGCCGACACGACGACCGACCCCACAACGAGTGACGCCGCCAGGACCGACTCCGCAACAACGACGGAAGCGGCGACCGATACCAGTGACCCCGACGGCGTCGCCCAATCCGACACTCCCCTGGGCGAAGGGATCGCAGCGAAGTATCCCGCTGACAGGGGCATCACGGGCGATCCCGCGGTCCTCTTCGCCGATGACTTCGAAAGCTACGCGAGCGTCGCGGGATTGTCGGCGAGTTGGAACGATGGCGTCTACCGCAACGTGCGGATCGCGACGGAGTCGGCGAGCGTTCATGCGGGCAAGCAGGCGCTCGAATTCACGAGCCCGAAGCAGGACGCCGAGCTGAGCAACGCCGTTGCGCGCCACCTCGACAAGGAGCAGGACGTGCTCTTCCTGCGCTACTACACGAAGTACGATCCGCGCTTCGACGTCGTGGGCTCGACGCACAACGGTGGCGGCATCTCCGCGCACTACTACACAAACGGAATGGCGACGCCCGGCGTGCCCGCGGACGGCACCAACAAGTTCCTGATCGAATTCGAGGCGTGGCGCGGCGAAGCGGCGGAGCCGAATCCGGGTCGCCTCAACATCTACGTCTATCACCCGACGCAGCGCTCGATGTGGGGCGACCACTTCTTCCCCGACGGTACCGTGCTCCCGAACTCGAGCATCCCCGGCGACTTCGGAGCGACGTTCGTCGCGCGGCCGAACGTCGTTCCCGAGCTCGGTCGTTGGTACTGCCACGAGATCATGCTGAAGGCGAACACGCCCGGCGCACGCGACGGCGAGATCGCGGCGTGGGTCGACGGCAACCTCGTATCGCGCTTCCCCGGCCTGCGGCTGCGCGACGTGGCGACGCTGAAGATCGATCGCTTCAACCTGTCGCTGCACATCGGCTCGAACACGCGCAGCGAGACGAGCAAGTGGTACGACGACGTCGTCGCGGCGACGTCCTACATCGGCCCGATCGCGAAATGAGCGCGCGAGCCGATTGTGCTACAGTGCCAGTATGCGCGCCGGGAAGACGAGGACGACGAGCTTCTCGCTCGACGATGCGACGCTGAAGAGCCTCGATGCTCGCCTTGGCGGCGGTGCTCGTCGAGTCTCATGCGCTATCGAGCGGCCGAACCGTTGTATCGCGAGCTCAGCCGCCGTCCGGCACCGTTGGCGCGTTGACCCAGCTGCCATTGTCGCGGCACGCGCCGCGGAAGAAGTATTGCCGGCGTCGGACTGCGGGTTGGGTGAGGAATCGTTCCCGGTGCTCTTGCTGCATCCGAGGACGACTGCGAGGGCCGCGGCCAGAGCGCGCATGGCCCTTCTCTGCCTTTTCCATCCTGGCCGGTCAATCCACTACGCTGCGCGCGTGGCCAAACGCAAGATTGTGCTACAGTGCCAGTACGCGCGCTGGGAAGACCAGGACGACGAGCTTCTCGCTCGACGACGCGACGCTGAAGATCCGCCATGCCAGCGGCGCCCAGCGCTCGTCGGTGCGCAAGGGTGCAATCGCCGGACAGCGCTCGATCCACCCGAAGTCGATGAGATCCGCGTCGACCGCGTGACGCACGGACTCCATCGCTTCGTCGAGCTCGCCGACGAAAGCGTAGAGCTCGGCGTTGCGTTGATGGAACAGGACGCGCAGCCGCCCGCGAGCCTCCGACGCGCGGCGCACCATGAAGGCGCGGTGCTCGTCGGCGAGCGATCGGTCTGCGGTCAGGGCGTCGCCGATCGATTGGTAGGTGTTCGCGCGCGCGGTGCCCGTCGGTCCAGCGGGGCCTCCCCATGTCGTGAACCGCGCGCGCTGCGCGTCGCCGAACCCGGCGGTTAGGTCGAGCGGCCCGAGCGCCGCATACGCGCGCGGCCAGTCGCCGAGCAAGGCATGAGCGCGCGAGAGTTCGACGCGTGACTGCGAGACGGTGGGATCGAGGCGGAGCGCGATCTCGAGGCGCACGATCGCCTCGTCGATGGCTCCCGCCTCGAGCAGGAGGACGCCGCGCTCGCTGAGCTCTCGCGCGCTCGAACGTCTCCGCCGCGGGCTTCGCCGGTCATGCGGGCGCTCGAGACGGGGGGCTTTGTCGACGCGGGCTACAGCCGCGGGCCTCGCCCCCGGCGTGCTCCCCACATGACGCCGTCGTCTTCCACGGCGTAGTACACGTGCTGCTCGCTCCGCCGCAGAAGGACGCGCCGGATCGCTTCACCATCGACTGTTTCGTATGCGACCCCCAGCTCGGTTTTGGCCTTCAGGCGCTCGATCAGCTCGGCCAGCTCGTCGTCGAAGAGCGTGGGTGCGGATAGGCGGTTCTCCCTCCACCACCGAGCCACGAGCTTCACACGCCTCCGTGCTCGTGGCGAGAAGCGAACCTTCAACGGATGGCCCGCAGCTCCGCGATGACATCCTCGGCGTCGATGAGCCGCCCTTCTCGTGCTTCTGCGATGGAAGCCTGCAGCTCGGCGCGAAGGGCAGCACGTTCCTCGTCGTCCATGTCGTCGACGTCCGCAGGGACAAGCTCGACCTCGTCGCCTTCGGGCAGGTCGGTGGGCTCGTCGAGCACGAGGCGTCCGTTCCTCACGCGGGCCTTCAGGGGCTGCTGCATCGTCTCCGAAGTCTACTCCGTGGCTGGCTCTTCGTCGAAGGTGGAAGGGGGTAGTCCAAGCCGTTCGCGCCGGTGTTGTTCCCGATGGAGGGCTCTCCGCTGCGCCGTGCCCTCAACCTCTGGCTCGGCTCGCAATACATTCATCCGCGGGTGGTCGGCGAGTTCGCGGACAGCGCGTTGTTGGAAGGCGATCGCGCAGGACGGCGCCGGAGTCCTTGCTTCACCGGCCGCGGTGGACGAGAGATCTGCAAGCAATACGGCGCCTCGCCGAAAGGAGCGCGAGCACGATCGCTGCGACGACGAGCGACTCGACCGCGAGGACGAGAGTCGAGCTCAGCGGCGACATGATTTGCGAGGGAGAAGCTGGCCGCACCGGACCAGAACGTCAAGCGATGGGAGGGAGGGACTCCAAGCGTTTTCGGCGGAACGTGGGGAGCGGACGGGTGTCGTGCTCTTCGGGCGTCCGCCGGCGAGGAAGGGACTTGCGATGGGTCACATCGTCGTGCCCGCGCTCGCTCTCTTTGCCGCGCTGACGCCTTCCTGCGCCGGTCGCTCGCATTTCGCCAGATCGAGCTACGCTGACCGCCCCGGGTCACTCGAACGAGGGGAAGTCGATGCAGCGCCGAATGAGCCTCCTTCGGCTCGCAACTCTCTCGTTCCTGGTGACCGACTCGTGCGTTCCCGGACAGCCGACGGCGCACGAGACCCCGGACGCATCGACCAGCGCGAGCATCAGCGTTGCACCGAGCGTCGCACCGAGCGCGCACGCAGGCCTGATCGCCAGGCTTCGCGCGATCCCGGTGTTCGCCGATCACCTCGGCGTCGGTGGCAGGCTCGAACGATCGGCGCAGGGCTTTCGGCTCGCGCGAGCGGCCCACGGCGCCGGGTCATGGGCTGTCGCGGGCGAGATGCTCGACGCGACGCTGCCGGGAGGTGCGAACGCACCCCTACGGCTCGCGCTCGCAGGGGACCCCGACGTGTGGATCGAGCTCGTTGCCGAGGGCGCGTCGAGCGTCGTCGGCGACGTCGTCGAGGGGGCGGTCGTCCATGAGGACGCGCTCCTGGAGGCCGACGTCGTGCACGTCGCCGAGGCCTCGGGCCGCGTCGAAGAAATCCGCGTCCTGAAGAGCGCACGCGCGAGCTCCGTCGCGCGCTACGTGATCGCGCGAGGGGCGGGCGTCGCTTCGGTGCGCGTTCGCGACCAACGGCTCGAGGTCGTCGACGGCGAAGGGCGTGTGCGCATCGCGAGCGAGCCGATGTTCGCGGTCGACGCGCTCGGCGTGCGCCGTGACCTGTCGGTGCGCCTGGAGGCGAATGCGCTCGTCGCGGAGCTCGAGACGCAAGGCCTCGCGTATCCCATCGCGGTCGATCCGACGTGGACTGCGGTGAGCGGGATGTTGCAAGGACGCTCCCGGCATCAGGCGCTCGTCCTGCCGAACGGCAAGGTCATGGTGATCGGTGGCGGCGTCGCCAACGGCGCCGACCTCGCGAGCGTCGAGATCTACGATCCGGCGGCGCGCACGTGGTCGACCGGTCCATCGATGACGGGCCGAAGGAATTCGCTCGCAGCCGTACGCCTCCAGAACGACAAGATCCTGGCCATCGCGGGCACCGACAGCGGGGCCAGCAACGCCGAGCTCTACAACCCCGCCACGAACACCTGGGCAGCCGGCGGAACACTCGTGGCTCCACGCTACCTTCATCGCGCCGTCGTCCTCTCGAACGGCAAGGTGCTCGTCACTGGCGGCGTCAGCTCGGTCACTTCAGCCACGCTGAAGGCGGCGGAGCTCTACGATCCGGCGACGAACCAGTGGACCGTGACGGGCCCGATGATCACCGCGCGGCACTCGCACTCTGCAACCCTGCTCCCGAACGGCAAGGTGCTCGTCACGTGTGGATACGACCGTTCCCCGAACGCCGAGGTCTACGATCCCGGAACTGGGGCGTGGTCGGCGGTGACTCCGCTCCCAGGCATGGGCATGGAGCTGTGCTCGGCGGCTCGGCTTTCGAATGGCAAGGTGCTCCTCGCGGGAGGTGCCTTCGCGAGCGGCGGCACGCTGCTCTTCGACTCCGCGACCAATGGCTGGAGCGACGGCGGCTCGTTGACGCTGCGACGCGACGGCCCCACGACGACGCTCCTCCCGAACGGAAAGGTGCTGGTCGTCGGCGGCGTCTACATGGGGCCGACCGCGGATCTCCTCGACCCCACGACGGGGGTGTGGACCGCAGTGGGGCCGACGACGGCGACCCATTTCGAGCACGCAGCCACCCTGTTGCCCAACGGCCAGGTGCTCGTCACGGGGGACAACATCTCGTACCACACGACTGGGAACGCCAGCACGGCGGAGCTCTTCTCGCTCGCCCTTCCTGCCGCGACTCCGTGCACGCTCTCCGGCGAGTGTGCCTCCGGCTTCTGCACCGACGGCGTCTGCTGCAATGCCGCGTGCACGGCCCAGTGCCTGGCCTGCGACGTAGCCGGCAAGATCGGCACCTGCTCGGCGGTCACCGCGGCACCGCCGCACGGCACGCGCACGAGCTGTTCTCCCTACCTCTGCAACGCTGGCGCCTGCGCGACGACGTGCGCGGTCGACGCCGATTGCACCGTGGGCCGCTTCTGCGGCGCGGGCGCGTGCGTGCCGCTCAAAGCCAACGGCGCCACCTGCACGTCGAAGAGTCAGTGCTCGTCCGGCAACTGTGTCGACGGCGTGTGCTGCAACAGCGCGTGCGGCAACATCTGCCAAGCGTGCGACGTCGTCGGCAAGGTCGGCACCTGCTCGCTGGTGACGGGCGCGCCGCACGGCACGGCGCGCGGCACGTGTCCCGGGGCCGACGGCAGCACCTGTGGCGTCGCGTGCAACGGCCTCGCCACCCAATGCAGCTACGCGCCCGCGACGACGCCGTGTGGCGTGAACGGCTGCAGCGACGGTATCGAGACGCACACGAGCACGTGCGACGGGGTCGGGAAGTGCAACGACGCGGCGCTGCAGAAGAGCTGCAGCCCCTTCGTCTGCGGCCCGACCACGTGCAAGACCTCGTGCACGTCGAGCGTCGACTGCCCGAGCGGCTATCTGTGCTCGGGTACCAACTGCGTTGCGGTGACGGGGCTCGGCAACACCTGCACGACCAACGCAGAGTGCGCGACGGGCTTCTGCACCGATGGCGTGTGTTGCGGTGTCGCCTCGTGCGGCGCGGGGAGCGCGTGCAACACGGCGAACAGGAAGGGGATCTGCATGGGGCTCGCGGGCGCGAGCTGCGCGGCCGCGTCGCAGTGCGCCTCGGGAGCCTGCGTCGACGACGTCTGCTGCGACTCCGCGTGCCCGGGCTCGTGCAACGCCTGCGACGTGACGGGAAAGCTCGGCACGTGTTCACCGGTCACCGGAGCGCCGCACGGCACCCGGCCCTCGTGCGGCGGATTCGCCTGCGCAGCGGGGGCGTGCGCCACGGCTTGCGCCGTCGAGGCGGACTGCGTGCCGGGGAGTTTCTGCAATGGCACGGCGTGCGTCCCGCGCATGGCGCTCGGGAGCACGTGCGCCGCGAGCTCGCAGTGCATCAGCGGCCACTGCGTGGACGGGGTCTGTTGCAACGCCGCGTGCGCTGACGCGTGCGCCGCCTGTGACGTCGCCGGAATGGTCGGCACGTGCTCGGCGGTCACCGGCGCGCCGCACGGCGCCCGGCCCGCGTGCGCGGGAACCGCCACGATCTGCGGCGGCGCGTGCGACGGGGTCGACACGACGAAGTGCAAGTTCACCGCAGCCGTCACGCTGTGCAGCGGGAACGCGTGCACCGGGGGCACCGAGACCCACGCGAGCATCTGCGACGGCCTCGGCGCGTGCAACGACATCCCGAGGAGCTGCGGCGCGTTCGCGTGCGACGTTGCCTCGTGCAAGTCCACGTGCGCAGCCGACACCGACTGCCTCACGGGCTACTTCTGCAAGTCGATCGTCTGCGTCCCGCTCTTGGAGCTCGCCGAGTCGTGCAGTGGCAGCTCGCAGTGCAAGAGTGGCTTCTGCACCGACGGGGTCTGCTGCGGTGCGGCCTCGTGCGGCGCGGGGAGCGTCTGCAACTCGGCCGCCAAGAAGGGACGCTGCGCGAAGCCCAATGGGACCGCGTGCACCGCCGCTTCGGAGTGTGCCGAAGGCTTCTGCGTCGACTCGGTCTGTTGCGAGTCGGCGTGCGCGGGGCAGTGTCAGGCCTGCGACGTCGGGGGCTCGGTCGGGAGGTGCACGGGGGTCTCTGGCGCGGCGCACGGGTCGAGGCCGAAGTGCGACGGCGGCGGCGAAAACGTCTGTGCGGCCATGGAGTGCGATGGCCCGGCCGATCCGATGAAGTGTGTCGCCTTCACGAACGGCGCGTCGGTGACCTGCAAACCCGCATCGTGCGGTCCCTCGGGATTCACCTCGGCGTCGACCTGCGACGGCGCCGGTACCTGCAAGACGCCGCTGGTGAGCTCGTGCGCCCCGTTCGGTTGCAACGACAAGGGCTGCCTCACGAGCTGCGCGAAGGACGAAGAGTGCGCCTCGGGCTTCCACTGCGACGCTGGTCGATGCTTGCAAGGGGCAACGTGCTCTGCCGATGGGCTCTCGTCGGTGCCGAAGACCGGAGGTGCTGCGACCCCGTGCTCGCCGTACATCTGCGGCACGAGCGGCGATTGTCTGAAGCTCTGCTCGTCGTCGAGCGACTGCGCGATTGGCTACACCTGCGACCAAGGCTCGTGTGCATCCGGGCAACCCGCAGGTGACGACGGCGGCTGCGCGACTTCGGGCTCCTCTCCTGCCCGCTCACGCGCGCCGACCGGCATTCTGGCCGCGCTGTTCTTGGCGTCGGCCGTGGGCGCGCGCGCGCGACGGAGGCACCGACCATAGCGAACCGCTGCGGCCGGACTACGTCCGCGCACGATTTGTGCTACAGTGCCAGTATGCGCGCCGGGAAGACGAGGACGACGAGCTTCTCGCTCGACGATGCGACGCTGAAGTGCCTCAAGGCACTGGCTCGTCGGCGCCACAAAGGGAACGTCTCTGCCCTCCTCGCGGAGCTCGCGTCGCGTGAAGCGAAGTTCGTCGCGGCCGAGGCGTTCTTCGAGAAGTACGGCGTACCGCCGCTCGACGACCGGGCCCTCGCGCGCGTCGAAGCCGAGTGGCGCGGCGAAGCTCCGCCGAAGGCGCGAGGCCGACGGCGAGCCGCGTGACGTTCACGTTCGACACTGGGATGCTCGTCGCGCTCGAGCGACGCAAACGTCGTGCGCTCGAGGCCTTCCGCGCCATCACCCAACGCGGCTTCCTGCCGGTCGTGCCCGCCGTCGTGTACACGGAATGGTGGCGAGGCCGCACGGACGCTCGCGAAGAGATCTTGGCGGCGGTGCTCGTCGAGGACATGCCGGAGAGTCTTTGTCGCGCCGCCGGGGTCGCCCTCCGGGCGGTGCCGCGCTCGACCCTCGCGGACGCGGTCGTGATGGCATCTGCAGCCCTTCGCGGTGGCGGGGTCGTCTACACGAGCGATCCTGACGATCTCACGCGTCTCCAGCGTCACTTCCCGACGGTGCTCGTGCTTCCCATTTGAGCTCGGGAGAGCGGCGAGCGCGTCAGGGCGGCGCGCGCAGAACGCGCGGCGCTCACGGAGGAGAGCTCCGCGGTAGTTTTGCGAGCACGCCGCGCGAGAACACTCAAAAAATGAGGGGGAATCACGAGCGAGCGCCCCATGAATGATCGTCGCGTATATTTGGGTGTGCGCAATATTTCCCTGCTTCTCGCGGGCTCCATGCTTGCCTGCTCGTCGGGTGCCTTCGACGTCGTCGGCGTCTCCGTCTCCGACTCCGACGTCGAACGGCGCGATCGTCGACTCGTCACTGGACGACTCGCTCGCCGAGACGTTGCCGCAGGATGCGCCGGGTGGTCGGCGAGTTCGCGGACAGTGCGTTGCTGAAGGCGATCGCGCAGGACGGCGCCGGAGTCTTTGTCTCACCGGCCGCGGTGGACGAGAGATCTGCAAGCAATACGGCGTCAAGGTGCTCGGCCGAGTCCCGCAGGTGCGCTCGCCTCCTCGCGTCGCTCGAGCAGTTCACGAACTCCGCGGCGATCATCCGCTGAGAGGTCGCGACTACGGGGGCGCCGGGAGCTCCACGCGGAACGTCGCTCCCGCGCCGGAACGAGCGTCCTTCGCGAGCTCGATGCGACCGCCGTGCGCTTCGACCGCGAGCCTGCAGAACGCGAGACCGAGGCCCGAACCGCTCCGCGGGTGCCGGCCACGCCCGAACTTCTGGAACAGGTTCGCACGCAGGTCCTCGGGGACCCCGTCGCCGTCGTCCTCGACCTCCACGCGCGTGCCCTTGTCCCCCGGCCGCGCGCGGATCGTGACGTGGCCTCCATCGGGCGCGAATTTGATCGCGTTGTCGAGCAGGTTCTGGATGACACGGCGAAGCATCGCGACGTCACCGAAGACGCGCGCGCCATCGGCGATGTCCACGTGCAACGTCACGCGGCGCGCCCTCGCAGCGAGCGCGCCATGAGCCACGACGTGCTCGACCAGCGTGCGCATTTCGCAGGCTGTCTTTTCGAGGGGAAGATCTCCGCTCTCCAGCCGGCTCAGGTCCAGGATCTGGTTGACGAGTCCGAGCATCTGCGCGGTCGCGCTCTTCGCGAGGTCGAGCGTCTCGTCCGCCGTTCGCCTGCTCGATTTGCCGAGCGCATCGGTGATGATCGACAGGGCCACGCCCAGCACCGCGAGGGGGTTTCTGAGATCGTGGACCATCGCCGCGGTCATCTCTTCGCGCAACCGGTCGCGCTGCTCGCGCAGCTCGTTCTCGCGTAGGAGCGAGTCGCGCTCCGTCCTCACCGCTTCGTAGCGCTGTCGGTAGGTCAGGATCCCGAGCGGGTCTCGGGGCTCGGCCGCGTCGGTCTCGCGCCCGAAGCCCACGCGGAGGTAGCCCCAGAGGACGAGCGCGAAGAGCCCTGCCGAGAATGTCTTGCCGACCAGGTTTCCCGCGATCGCCGCGCCGAGGCCCGGCTGGCCGTAGAAGCTTCCGACGCTGAACACGACGCTGTCGAAGTACACGACGAGGAGGAGCGAGGCGAGCACGCGGCCGAAGAGCGGGAGACGCCGCGCCCGAGCAAAGATCCCCTCGTAGATCACGATGAGGAGAACGGCATCGGCGACGAGGGTCACCGTCCCGACCACGAAGACCCGTGGATTCACCTCGAACACTTCGCGGGGCATCCCGAGGATGTTCCGGGCCCCGGATGCAGCGACCTGCACGTGCGTGATCGCGGAGAGGACGGTCAGCGAGACGTTGGCGACCACCAGCCCGTAGATGAGCGAGCGCGTCGCGGGAACGTCCTCGCGAACGTAGACCAGAAGGATCGCGAAGAGGCTCGACGTGAAGAGGACGACGGATCCGGGCGAGACGTGCGTGCCGCCCACGAAAGGCACGTAGAGGCTCGCGGCGAGGACCGTCTGGAGGTACTGGGTCGCGCCGACGAAGGCGTAGAGGGGTCCCAGACCCATTCGGCGCCTCGCCGAAAAGAGCGCGAGCACGATCGCGGCGACGACGAGCGACTCGACCGCGAGGACGAGAGTCGAGCTCAGCGGCGACATGATTTGCGAGGGAGAAGCTGGCCGCACCGGACCAAAACGTCAAGCGATGGAAGGGGGTAGGGATTCCAAGCGTTTCGGTGGAAGGTGTGGAGCGGACGGGGCTAGGGCTCCTCGGGCGTCCGCCGGCCGCCGCCGGTTTCGACGCGCGAGCGTGTGGTGGTAGGCAGCGCCGACGCGATGGTCGACAGCTCGAGATGGGCGCGGGTGGATCGGGCCTCGACGACGCACCGAACGGTGCTTCGAGCGCGATCTACATGCAGCCGTGAATCTCGACGCAAAGGTCGCTCACGCGCGCTTCGAACGACGTGGCTTCTCCGCGGCCGTCTTCGCCGCACGACGCGGGGGCTTCGACAGCACGCCACGCGACAGGAC
>JBKJQC010000918.1:0-16336 GCA_046593995.1 Polyangiales bacterium | reverse complement strand
ACCCGCCGAGGCCCGTCCTCTCGCCCCAGATGCGTCCGCCGTGCGCTGCCACGATGTCCTTGCACACGAAGAGGCCGATGCCGAGCCCAGCGAACGTTCGAGAGGGAGCGTTGCTCGCACGGAAATAGCGTTCGAACACGTGTCCCTGTTCCACGATCGGGATGCCGATGCCCTCGTCCTGGACCGAGAGCACCGCGTCGCTTCCGATCGTGGTGAGCGCGACCCGGATCGTGCCTCCGGACGGGCTGTACTTGAAGGCGTTGCTCAGGAGGTTCGAGACGACCTGCTCGACGCGCGACGGATCGGCGTAGACGTTCACCTCGTCGTCCGGCAGCGTGACCTCGAGCTTGCGATCGGGGGTCGCCGGCGACAGCGCCACCGCCTTCTCGACGATCGCGCGGAACGAGGTCGTCTCGGGCTCCATTGCCAGGTGCGCCGACTGCGCGCGCGAGACGTCGAGCAGGTCGTCGATCAACTTCGCGAGCCGGTGCGCGGCAGCGAGCGCGCGATCGACGTGGGTGGCGTCGATCGGCTTTTCCGCGCGCAGCTGCCGCTGCAACATCACGAGCCTCGCGGTGAGCGGCGTGAGCGGCGTACGCAGCTCGTGCGCCGCGAGCGAGAGGAACTCGTCGCGCTGCTTCACGCTGTCGCGGAGCGCTCCCTCGGCTCGATCATGCAGCTCGACCTCGCGCGAGAGCTCCGCGGCCCTCCGCCTGCGGAAGTTGGCCACGACGCCGAGCAGCGCCGCCCACCACAAGAGCCCGACGAGCATCGCCGCTGTCCAGCGGACGCGCACGCTGGCGGCGAAGAGCGTGTCCCGATCGCTCCCCACGTGCACTCTCCAACCGCTCCGCGCGACCGGTACCTCCTGCTGCACGCGGGCGCGATCCTGTGCGCGCTCGAACTGCTCGAGATCGGCGACGCCGAGATCGAGGATGGTCTTCGGGCGCAGACCGTTCGCTCTCGCCCACGTGAGCAACCGCTGCTCGTCCGGATGCGCGAACAGCCTGCCGGAGGGCGTCGTCACGTAGAACGCCTCGCCCCGTCGGATGTTGATGCGCGAGAGGGTCGCGAGGAGCTGAGGGAGGATGAAATCGACGCTGACCACGCCGACCGTCTTGCCGGACGCGTCGTAGATCGATCGGGTGGTCGACATGTAGACGTGGTCGACGTCGAAGTACGGTTCGGTGAACGCCGGTCTGTTCCCGGCCGCGAGCCCGAGTCGATACCAAGGCTGGCTCGGATAGTCGTACTCCGGCGTCGACCACTCGTGGGTGAGGACCACGCCGGAACCGGTCGACGACCGATGCGCGTAGGGACCGTAGAGGCGCGTCGAAGGATCAAAGGCGTGCGGCTCGAACCACACACCGATGCCGTACACGGCATCGGGAGAGGTGGAGCGGAGCAGCTCCTCGACGAAGCGCTCGACGGTGGTCCGTTCCCGCATGCCGGCCGCGAGGGTCGCGGCCGAGCTCGCTAGCTGGCTCGAGAGCAAGAGCTGCGCGTCGAGCTGGGCTGCGAGCTCCGTCACTCGCTGTCGCTGCAGGAGCAGCTCCTCGCGCTCGATGCCGGCCGTCACCCTCCGCGTCGAGTGCACGAGGACACCCGTCGCGAGCGCCGTGAGCACGATGGCGAGCATCAGGACGGTACGATGACGGCGCACGCAGCTGCTACAAGCACGATGCGTGTCAACGCCGTCGCCCCGGGCGCGCTCACCGGCAGCGCGCCGACGCCGCGTCACCTCGCGCCACGGTGAGATAGGCTCCGCAGGATGCGTCCGCTCATCGCGACCTGTGCGCTCGTCGCCGCGGTCTTCGCCACGCCCCCGTCGCGCGCACACGCGAAGCCGATCCTGCCGGGGCCCGGCGACTCCGCGCACGATCCGACGCTCTCGAAGCTCGCCGCCGCCTACGCGCGTCAGCACGAGACGTTCAACACCGCCGAGCTCGGCATCTCGCTCAACGCCTTCGTGAAGCCGGCAGAGATGCAGACGGTGCGCGACTGGATGGCGCAGGACAAGGACTTCCAGACGTTCAGCGGGAAGCACGTCTTCGACGTCGTCGAGCGCTTCAACGAGCACGAGGATCTCGGCAACTTCGGCGGCGTCGCATCGGTCGGTTATGCATCACGGTTCCTCGTCCTGCAGGCGCAGAAGGCGCCGGCCGCGGAGCTCGCGCGCGCGCGTGATCAGGTCGTCCGCGCGGCCCGCACCTGGATCGTGTTCGCGACCATCGGCGGTCCGGGCGTCGTCGCGCGCGGCGTGCGCCGGGTGAAGCCCGCGAACCCGACCGACCCGCCGATCCCCGGCATGGTCCCCGCGCTCGTGCCGATGAAGGACGCGTCGGGGAACGCGCAGCCCGCCGACAAGGATCCCACCTGGCGCGCGCCTGTCGCTCCTGGGTTCGACGACTGGATCTGGATCGACGACTCGAGCAAAGACCAGGTGATCGGCTACGCGGCGGCGGTGGCGTGGCTGTGGGACGCGCTGAAGAGCGATCCCGACGCGCCGGCCGGGCTCGCCGACCAGCTCGCCGCGCCGCTCGTCGCGTTCGCGAAGAAGCTCATGGAGGTCGCGCCGGAGACCGGCATCGACATGTGCATCCGCGACGCCGACGGGCGGCTGTCGAGCTTCTTCGATCTGCACGATCGCCTGCTCGGCAACGGCGGCACCCCGCTGCCCGAGGAGTCCACGCTGCGCAACGGCTTCAACGCCGCGCTCGGGCTCGCGGTGATCCGCGCGGCGCATCACGTGAGCGGCGACGACGCGATCGGCAGGTTCTACTACGAGGAGCTGATCGCGAAGCGGAACTGGCACGGCTCGATCGCGCGGAACTCCGGCGCGATCTTCCTCGGATCGGCGACCAACTACTCGAACGTCAACATGCTCGCCCTCGCGCTCGTCACCCTCGGTCGCTTCGAGCGCGATACGCGCGTGCGCGAGACGCTCATGGATGCGCTCGAGGGGCAGTGGTGGAGCACCGGCAACGACCGTGACGTCTCGCACGTCGGCCAGGCATGGTTCGACGCGATCTACGCCGCGTGGGCGCGCAAGGCGCCGGCCGACATCCGCGCGCGCGTGACGACGAGCCTCGGGAACTTCAACCCGCCGCCCGCCTTCCAACGCGACCGCATCAACTGCGACGACACCGAGATCGCGGCCGGCGTCTGTCTCGCGATCGACGGCAAGACGACGATCACACTCTCGAAGATCCCCGGGCACGGCGGCGGTCCGGTCGCGAAGGAGATCGTCCCGATGGTCCTCCGCCGCGACAGCGACATGGAGTGGCGCGGCGATCCGCACAGCCCGAACGCCGGCGGCGGCAACCGGCTGAACCCTGGCGGCGACTTCCTCGGCGCGTACTGGCTCGCGCGCCTCGCCGACGTCGACGAGCCGCATCGGAACGTGTCCCCCTTCGCGCGGGCGCCGCTGCCGTGGGAGGCGCCGGGCACCGACGACGACGCGGGGATCGTCGACGACGCAGGGAGCACGAACGCGGCCGATGGAGAGGACTCCGGGTGCGGCTGCACGACCGTCGGGAGACGCACTGACGTAATCGGTCCGCTCGCGGTCCTCGCGGCGCTGTTTGCCGCGAGAGCGCCCGCAAAACGGAAGAGGCGGCGACGCCATCTCCGTTGAACGGACCGACACGAGGTCGCAAACGACGTGCCTCTGTTCGTGTGAGGCGCATCCGCACGAGCGTTCCGCCGCGGCACATGCGACCGGAAGCCGCACACCGCGACCGAAGAGCACGAGCGGCCGGGTTGGCGAAGCGCTTGCGGTGCTTGCTCTCGCGTGAAACGGTCAGCGAAGTACCGTGGAGCGCACCGCCGAACGCGAACGCAGGTGGTTCGAGCGCGCCCCGGACGCGGTGCTGGTCCTCGCAGACGACGTCGTCGCGGACGCCAACGACGCCGCGGCAGCGCTCTTCGGCGCAGACGTCGTCGGGCGGACCGCGACGAGTCTCTTCGCGCACGACTCGGCCATCCTCGCGGCGATCGCGGACGCGCGCACCGGGATCGTTCGCAAGCTCCGCGGCGAGATCACGATCACGCGCGACGGCGAGGGGCGTCGCTTCGAGTACGCGCTCCGCACCTGCGACGATCGTGAGCACGTGTTCGTCGGGCGCGACGTCACCGAGCGGAGCCGTCGCGACGAGATGTGGGAGCGCTATCAGCTGCTCTCCGAGACCGCGCACGACATCGTGCTCTTCATCCGGCGTGACGGTCGCATCCTCGAGGCGAACGAGGCCGCCGCGCACGCGTACGGATACACGCGGGACGAGCTGCGTCGGCTCACCGTGCAGGACCTTCGTGCCCCCGCGACCCGCGACGGCGTGACCGCGCAGATGCAGGACGCTTTCGCGCGCGGGGTGATCTTCGAGACGCTCCACATGCGGCGCGACGGCACGACCTTTCCCGTGGAGGTCAGCTCGCGAAGCTCGGTCATCGGCGACGAGCCGGTGCTGCTCAGCATCATCCGCGATCTCACCGAGCGGCAGGCGCTCCAGGCGCGTCTCGTGCACGCGGACCGCATGGCCGCCGTCGGCACCATCGCCGCCGGCGTCGCGCACGAGATCAACAACCCGCTCGCCTACGCGCTGACCAACCTCGAGGTGCTCCACCGTAGCCTGCACAAGATCCGCCGCCGGATCGACGAGCACCCCGAGCTCTCAGATGTCCTCGCCGAGCTCGAGAGCGCGACGCAGATGCTCGACACCGCCCGCGAGGGCGCGGACCGCGTGCGCGCGATCGTCCGCGATCTGAAGACGTTCTCGCGCGTCGACGACCTGCAGCACGGTCCGCTCGACGTGCGCATCGTGCTCGACTCCTGCATCAACATGGCCGCAGCCGAGCTGCGGCATCGGGCACGCCTCGTGCGCGACTACCGCGACGTGCCGCCGGTGGACGCGAACGAGTCGCGGCTCGCGCAGGTCTTCCTCAACCTGCTCGTCAACGCGGCGCACGCCTTCCCCGAGGCGCGCAGCGACGCGTCCGAGATCGTCGTCGTCACGCGCACGGACGAGCAGGGGCGCGCCGTCGTCGAGATCGCGGACAACGGCGCAGGCATCCCCGACGAGCTCCGAGATCGCATCTTCGACCCTTTCGTCACCACGAAGCCTGCCGGCGAGGGCACCGGCCTCGGTCTCTTCATCTCGCGCGACATCGTCACGGCTGCCGGCGGCAGCATCGACGTCGAGAGCGCGTTCGGACGCGGCACGCGCATGACCGTGACGTTGCCGGCCGCGGCGCTCTCCGCAGGCTCGTCCGCGCCGCCGAAGCGTCACCTCGCGCGACCGCCGCGGGTCGGACGCTTGCTCGTCGTCGACGACGAAGACTCGATCGGCGTCTCCGTCCGGCGCGCGCTCGAAGGTGACTTCAACGTCGTCATCGCGACGAGCGGTCGCGAAGCCCTCGCGTTGCTCGACGCAGATCGCGAGTTCGACGTCATCCTCTGCGACGTCGTCATGCCCGACCTCGACGGGGTCGGCGTGTACGAAGCGGCGCGCGCGCTCGATCCGCGGCTCGCCGACCGCTTCGTCTTCATGAGCGGCGGCCTCCTCGCGAGCGAAGCGCGCGCGTTCCTCGGTGGATTGCAGGGGCGCCTCGTCGACAAGCCGTTTGCCGTCGACGAGCTTCGCACCGTCCTGCGGAGGAGGATACCGTGATCCGCGGGCTCCTCCTGGTCGTCGTTCTCACGTCCAGCGCGTGCCGCGCGAAGACCTCGGAGCCGGCGATCCCCGGCGACACGTCCGAGGCGAGACACCTCCGGGAGCGGTTGCTCACCAAGGTCGCGGACAACGCGGTCGCCGAGCCGCGCGTGCTCCGTGCGATGCGGGACGTGCCGCGTCACCTCTTCGTACCGACGCTTCCCCTCGCCGAGGCCTACTCCGACAAGCCGCTGCCCACCGACGAGGGGCAGACCACCACCCAGCCGTCGCTCGTCGCGCTGATGACCTCGGCCCTCGAGGTCCGCGCGGGCGACCGCGTGCTCGAGATCGGGACCGGCTCGGGGTATCAGACGGCCGTCCTCGCGAAGCTCGCGCGCGAGGTGTTCACCGTCGAGATCCTCACGAACCTCTCGCGCTCGGCGAAATCGAGGCTCGAAGCGCTCCGTGTGGTCAACGTGCAGTACAGGATCGGGGACGGCTATCGCGGGTGGCCCGAGCACGCGCCGTTCGATCGCATCCTGATCACCGCGGCGCCGAAGGACGTACCGCCGGCGGTCCTCGATCAGCTCGCGGACGGTGGCGTGCTCGTCGCGCCCATCGGAGAGTGGGGACCCGCACCCCGTCAGCGACTCGTGCGCATCCGCAAGAACGGCGGCACGATCAGCCAGGAGACGCTCGGGACCGTGCGGTTCACTCCGCTCGTGCCGATGGAGTGACGGGGATCAGATCCGGTTCGCGGCGAGGGCTGCGAGCACGTCGTGGTAGGCGCGCGCGAGGATGCGGTCGTTCTGCACGAAGCCCCCCGGACCGTCGGCACGCGCCGCGACGAAGACCTCGGAGCCCTCGTCGGGGACGGGCTGGCCGTCGGATCCGAACGAGGGAAAGCACGCATAGCCGGCGTGGACGAACTGGGCCCATCCCATGCCGGACTTGGAGAGCACGCGGAACTTGCCGTGGGCCTTCGCGAGCGTGGCGTCGAGGTCGTGGGTCTGGAAGTAGACCGACTTGTCCGCGCTCATCCCGCCCGGCTGACCGGCGAACCACTTCGAGTGGGTGGCGCCGTAGAAGAGGACCTTCAGATCGGCCCACGCGATCCCCGGGAGTCGGGTCGCCTCGTCCTCGCGGTGCATGACGAGGCGCTTCAACGTCTCGGCGAGCGTGTGCGCCGACGCGCGGTTGTCGAACGAGTAGCCGGGATCGCGCGGAACGGTGACCGTCTGGCCGTTCTGCTCGCGGAACGCGAAGCCGAGCCCGACGAATCCGGGGCCGTAATTGCCTCCGAGCGTCTCGCTCGCCGGACGATGCAGCCAGGCCCCGTGCAGGAGGTCGTTCAGCTTCACGCGCCCGCCGACGTCGTGGAACCACTTCGCGAGGGCGTTCGACGAGTAATGCCGCTCGTCGTAGTTGTGGACGGTGGTGACGAGGTCACCGAGCGGCACGAGGTCGACCGTCGAGGTGAGGCCGACCTTGCCGTTCGAGGCGAGGCGCATGGTGCTCGCGGCGTTCGCGACCGCGATGAACTTCGTCGCGCTCCACGGCTGGAACCCGACGTCCTGGGTGCCGTTGCTCACGTAGCGGTAGTGCGGGACCGAGTCGATGCGGCGCACCAGCACCACCGCGATCTTCACGTTGCTCGGCACGATCCCCGCGAGGACGTCGTCGTAGACCGGCGCTTCGGTACCACGTCGATAGGCGACGACGCGACCGTCGGCGAGCGTCGCGGTGGTCGAGGTCGCGACGTTCGGGCACACGAACTCGCGATCGTGGTCTACGGGGACTCGCTTCGTCTTGCACACGTCGTCGAGGAACTGGAAGTGGTGCGGATCGGCGGTCAGCTCGGCGCACGGCGTCGGGAGCTCGGGATCGCCCTCGCTCATGATCGGGTCGAGCTCGGCGACGACCGGCGCCGAGACGACGGGCGCGAGCTCGATCACGTTCTCCGGCACCGTCTCCGCGGTCTTCGTCGGGACGGGGACGTCGGGCACGTCGCGGCGCCCTGCGCACGCGAGCGCGGAGACGGCCACGAAGAATCCCAGCGAGCGACCGTTCACGGCGGACGACAGGAGCAACTCTCGCGCCGGCGTGTAGGGCGCGCCGAGCGGGAGGATTTGCGAGAGGGCGACCTCCCGGGTGGCGACCCGACGAGACGCCCCGTCATGTCCGCGTGACACGCGCGGGGTCAGGTCGCGCGGAACTCGCGTACCTCCTCGATCATGGCGGAGAGCGAGTGGGCGTCGTACGGCTTCGGGGTGAACGCGCGCGCACCGAGCTCGAGCGTCGCCTTGGCCTCGTCGCTGAACGACAGACCGCTCGTCACGATCACGGGCACCGATGCGTCGATCGAGCGAAGCGCGAGGTAGGTCTCGCGGCCGCTGAGACCGGGCATGACCATGTCGAGCACGACGGCGTCGATCGACGCGTGGTGCGATCGGAACAGCTCGATCGCCTCCTGACCGGTGGCGGCTGCGTGGACGCGATACCCGAGCCCCTCGAGCGCGAGGGTGGCCGCGCGGCGCACCGGCGGCTCGTCGTCGACGACGAGGATCGAGCCGTGGCGAGGCGCGCTCCGCGGAGCACGCACGATCGATTCGGGCTCCGATCCCGAGGTGGCACGCGGCAAGAAAACACGCATCGTCGTCCCACCGCCGGCGGTGTCGGTGACCTCGATCGCGCCGCCGTGTGCCTTCACGATGCCATAGACCGTCGCGAGGCCGAGGCCGGTGCCCTTCACCGGGCCCGTGTTCTTCGTCGTGTAGTACGGCTCGAAGATCCGCTCGCGGAGCTGCGGATCGATGCCGATGCCGCTGTCCTCGATCTCGAGCATGACGTACTCGCCGGGCGACAGCGTCGGATGGCACGCGAGCGTCTGCTCGTTCGCGCGCAGCACGAGCCGCCCGCCGTTCGGCATCGCGTCCCGCGCGTTCACGACGAGGTTCATCAAGAGCTGCTCGATCTGACCCGGATCCGCGTGGACGATGCCTCGACCCGCGGTCTCGGTGGCGATCTCGATGTTGCGATCGATGGTCCTCCGTCCGAGCCCGGCGACGTTCCCCAAGAGGTCCACGGTCGACACGGCTTGCAGGGCGGCGTCGCCGCGGCGCGCGAAGCGGAGCAACGCGTGGGTGAGCTTCGCGGCGCTGTCGACGACCTGATCGATGTCACCGAGCAGTCGCAGTCGCTGCGCGTCGGCCTCGGTTCGCTCGAGGTGCGAGACGAGGATCTTGATCGCGGCGAGCATGTTGTTGAAGTCGTGCGCGATGCCCCCGGCGAGCGTGCCGACCGCCTCGAGCCGTTGCGCGTGACGGAGACGCGCCTCACCCTCGTTCCGCGCTTGCTCGGCCGCGACCTCGCGCGTGATGTCGTGGAAGGCCTCGAGGACGTGCGTGATGTTCCCGTCGGCGTCGAAGAGTGGCTTCGCGTACACGCGGAGCGGGATCTTCTTGCCGTTCGAGCGGTGGACGACGAGGTCGTCGATCACGACGACGTCGCGCGCGCGGAGCACGCGCTCGTACGGCATCTCGCGCTCCGGGTACGGAGCACCTTCGCGCGTCCGGATGTTGTAGGGCGCGACGTAGTTGCCGGCGGAAGCGTCCGGCGGGGGACCCATGCCGAGGATCTCCTCGAACGCAGGGTTCACGTAGACGACCTCGCCGCCGGGCACGGTACCGAGCCACACCGCTACGGGAAGATCGTCGGCGACGTTCTTGTTCCCGGGTGTGAGCGTCGGATGGTCTTTTCTCGTTGCCGTCGACATCGACTCCTTTGTTACCACGCCTCTCGTTTTCGCGGGGGGCGGCGCAGTGCCGCGGCGACCTCGAGGGTCTATGCTCAGCGGCCTGATGCGTAGAATCTTGCTGGCTCTGCTGCTCACCGCCGCGTGTTCTTCTTCGACCCCGCCGGTGCCCGTCGCCGACGCCACACCGGCCGAGGTCCGCTGCAAGCCCGGTGAGAACCTGCAGATGTGCGGGAAGAACCTGGTCATCGCGCACCGCGGCGGCGCGAAGCTGTGGCCGGAGGAGACGCTCCTCGCGCTCGAGAATGCGACCAAGCTCGGCGTCGACGTCCTCGAGATCGACGTGAACGGGACGAAGGACGGCAAGATCGTCTGCATCCACAACGACACCGTCGACGCGACGACCGACGGCAGCGGCCCGGTGAAGGAGAAGACGCTCGCGGAGCTCCAGGCGCTCGACGCCGGCGCGAAGTTCACGACCGACGGCGGCAAGACGTTCCCGTTCAAGGGGATGGGCGTGAAGCTCGCGACGCTCGAGGAGGCGCTGCGCGCGCACCCGAACATGCCGTACAGCGTCGAGATCAAGCAGACCAACCCGCCGATCGTCGACGAGGTGATAGCGGTCATCGATGCCACGGGGATGTCCGGCAAAGTGGTCATCGCGTCCTTCGACGACGACACCATCCGCGCCGTGCGCGCCAAGCGACCGACCTGGGCCACCTCGTTCGCCGGTGGAGAGATCGTCAAGTTCGCGCAGCTCCAAGAGGAGGACGCCGACAGCTACGTTCCGCCCTCCAAGCTGATCCAAGCGCCGCTCGCGCTCGCGACGGAGGCGAAGCTCCGCATCGCCCGCAAGCACGGCATCAAGATGCACGTGTGGACGATCGACGATCGCTCGGACATGGAGTCGCTGTGGAAGCTCGGGGTGGAGGGGATCATGAGCGACGACCCCGTGCTCCTGCACCAGGTCACGAAAGATCTCGGGCGCACCGACAAGGGGCTTTGAGCGTCAGGGGAGCTCGACGCTGACGTCGTCGAGATACCAGCCCGGCTCCGTGTAGATGCGCGAGGTGTTCGCGTTGGTCGTCTGGTAGGCGACGCCCGCGCCATAGGCGAAGCGCACGGCGAAGCCGCTCACCAGGTAATCCGCCGGGACGGTGAACTCCGCCTTCTGCCAACCACCGTTCGTCCCGACGTACCCGGCGAGGCCGTCGACGTGGAAGCTGTTCGCGTCGAGGCAGGCGTAGCTGCTGCCCATGTTCGGATTGATGTTGATCGTGCCGGAGGTCGTGATCGGCGCGACCGCCCATGTCGGCGAGGCGACGGTGGCGTTCTTGCTGATCTCGACCACGCCGCCGTCCTTGTACGACACCGCGTTGTAGACGAGCTCGTTGAACTTGTACGCGTGCCAGTACACGAGCTTCACCGTGCGACCGGCGCAGCTCGAGAGGTTCATCGTCGGCGAGCGGAGCGCCGCGCGCGTGCACTGCGCGTAGTTGTCGGTGAGCTTGATGCCGAAGCAGCTCGCGCCGCCGTTGCACCCGGTCGTCGGACCGGGTGTCGTCGTCGACGTCCCACGCTCCCACTCGTCGAACGGCCACGTACCGCTCTGTCCGTCGATTGGCGCGTGCGTCCAACCCTGGGTGCCCGCCTCGAACGAGTAGCGGAGCGCGGCGATCGCCGTCGCGCACGGATCGCCGCCGTCGCCGCCGACATCGGTCACCGAGTCCGCGAGCGGGCCCGAGTCGGTCGTCTGGGAATCGGCGGTCTGGGAATCGACCGTCGCAGCGTCTGCCGCGGTCGCGGTGTCGGCAGCCGCATCGACCTTCGTGTCCGCAGCGACCGCATCGGACTTCATGGTGTCGGTGACGGCGGTGTCGGTCGTCGCGATGCCGGTGTCGACCCGTCCGCTGTCCACCGTCGTGACGTCGCTCCGCGCATCACTCGCCTGCGCGTCGCTGGCGACGCCGGTATCGGACGTACCGGCGCCCCCCTCGAGATCCTCCGCTTCGGCGCAGCCGCTCAGGAGCGCGAAGAGCAATGACGCAGCGAGGGTCGAGCGATGGGCGAGGTAGGAAGAAGTAGGCATGGTCGAAGGGTGGCGGAAGCTTGCCGCGTTGGCGTCCTCCCGCAAGCCACAGCCCTCGCCGCGCGCGTCGTGATGGTCCTCGTGCGGTCGTCGACAATACTTGCAGAGCGGAAGCCGACCCAGTCGCCGGGCGCTCCGACGCCGGTCACGGAATCGCCGCGGCGAGCTTCGTGAAGTCGGGCGCACCGAAGCCGGTCGGATGGTCCCAGCCGACCGCGGCGGCGTGTGCGGCCGTTCCACCCGCGACGATGTCGCGAAAGGCGTTCTTCGCCGCGGTCGTCTGATAGAGCGTGCGATTGAGGTGACCGATCGGCGGCAGCCCCCTCGCTGCGCGGGCCTGGTTCATCACCGCGACGCCGGCCGCAAAGGCGGGCGAGCCGAAGGACGTCCCCCCGTAGCGCAGCCACTGGGCGAGGTAATACGTCCAGTAGCCGGCGCCGGCGTTCATCGCGACGTCACACGTCGCACGCATCGCTCCCGACACGACGCCATCCTGCCACGCCGGTCGTGCGAAGGTGAGGCTGTCGCCCGACCCGGACTCACTCCAGGCAACTTCGCTGGTGATGCTGCCGTCGGCGGCGAGCTGGAGAACGGTACCGCCGACGCCGGTGACCCATGGGCTCGATGCCGGGACGTCGGTCCCGGCGGAGTCACCACTCGCGGCGATCACGGTGATTCCGAGCGCAGCGGCCATGCGTGCGGAGGCATCGAGCTGTCGGCGAACGGCCGAGGGCTCGGAGTCCTCGCGATGCGCGAACGAATCGGTGAGCACGGTGACCTCGCCTCGCGCGATGGCCTCGTTGAACGTGTAGATCATGGACGTGTTGCGCGCGTCGGGGCCCTGATACGTGATGACCTCCGCGCCCGGTGCCAGTGCGCCTGCCCACTCCGTATCGAGCGTTCCCTCGACGTAGCGTGTCGCCGGTGCCTCCATGGTGAAGACCTGTGTCGGCAGCGGGCGGGTGATCCCGAACGACTTCCAGAACGACTCGAGGTCTTTGAGCTTGAACGTCGCCCCCATCACCACGCCGAGCTTGATCCCCGTCCCGTCGAGTCCGGCGGGGAAGCCGTACGAGCGCTTGATGTTCGCCGGCGTCAGTGCGGTCGCGACATCGGCGGGAGCCTGGACCACGACGCTGCCTGCTTCGCCGGGGAGCGCCGAGCCATCGGCCGCGCGGTCGGCGCTGACGATCGACGAGATGCGCGTCGCGACGTACTGGGGGACGGTGAGCGCATCGACGGTGCCGTAGACCTCGTGGTCCGGGTTGCCGGCTTGCGGGCTCTTGCGACTGAAGACGTGCAGCTTGACGCCGAACGCCGCAGCGAACTGCCCGGCGGTGCCGGTGATCTCGATGAGGAGCCGGTTCGCGGCTACCCGCGGCACGGCGAGCCCCTTCTCGGCGAGATAAGACTTCACCTTCTCGACGTCGACGACGAGCGGCGCGTGTCTCTCGTTCCATGTGGCCGCGCTCAGGTACTTGCGAAACGACGGACTGGTCGGATCGTAGAGCGCGTCGAGGGTCGTGGAGAGCGCCGCGCCGTCGCGAATGGGGAACGCGATCAGCGCGCGGAAAGCCTGCTCCGTGCCCGCTTCGCCGAGGTCGGTGTACACGCCGGCCAGCGGCTTCGGAATCCCACTCACCGCAGCGGTCGGCTCCACGGGGTCCGGCGGCGGAGCGTCCGCCCGTGCGGCGTCTGCCGGTGCGGTGTCCGCGGTTGCGGTGTTCGCGGGTGCGGTGTCGCGCGCATCGAATGTATCGGACGGGGGCGCGTCGACGGCGGCGGCCGAGTCCTCGGCAACGGTATCCGTCGTGTCGAGCGACGCGTCGAGCGCCGGCGAGGACGTTTCGACCGCAGCGTCTTCGGCGGGCGGTTCCGCGACGGGGTCGGAGGGCGAATCGCTGCAACCGACGAAGAACGCAGTCGCAGACAACACGAAAGCAAGTGACGCGCGCATGGGTGACCTCGCAGATGGCGTCGGTCACGCCGAACGGCGGTACAAGGCGCACGCGATCGATGCGCGCCGCGCCGAGGAGTCGCACTACCGGTCCCGATTGCCTCCACGGCGCCGACGACTCTTCCGTACGGACTCGGACGGCGACCTCGGTGCGTCGGCGGCTACTTCCTCGTGAGCACCGAGTCGTATGCGATCGAGTGTCGCCCGCCCGTGCAGTTGTCGTACTCAAGACGTTCGCCGTGCAGGACATGCGCTGCCAGCTCTCGACCCACCTCCACGAGTGGCAACGCACGAAGGCCGAGTGCGCGCTCTTGATGAAGCTGTCGACCGGCAAGTGATTCAGTACTGACGATTACGCGCTGACGTCAGCGGCGCGCGGCGGCCGTACGAACGTCTGCGGATCGAGCTCGCGACCCCCCGAAGATGACCCGGGCAGGAGCGGGTCCCTCGCGCTTCGCGTTGTCTTCCTGCTCTGCTCACGTAGGCTCACGCGATGGCCTTCCGACGCTTCCTTCGCGCCTCCATCCTCGTCGTCGGAGCCCTCAGTTGCTCCACCTCCGGCGGTCGCGCGAAGCAGGAGGCGGAGCGCACTCGAGCGGCCGCGGGGGCTGCGACGGACGAGCTGCGGCGCGTCTTCGGTCGCGACGACGGGGTCGCTGCGGCGCTCACGCCTGCGTCCATCGCCTACGACCGCACGGCGTCCGGCCTGCGTGCGAGGTTCGCGTCGCTCGACGCGACGCCCGAAGAAGTGGAGCTACCGAGCCGAGGAGACGGCGCGACCCGGATCACCCACGTCGCGAGCGGCATGTCCGTGCGCTTCGCGCTCCAAGGCGCGCGCCCCGTCGCCGGCGTCGAGGACCGCGGTCTCCTGGTCTATGCGGGCGCAGCTCCGGGCGGAGGCGACGTCGTGCAGCGTCCGTCCCCCGTCGGCACCGAGGACTTCGTCGTCGTCCCGAGCGAGTCCGCGGCGCGCGCCCTCCGCTACGGCGTCGCGCTCGAGCGTGTCGCCGGACTGCGGCTCGCTTCGAACGCGCTCGAATTGATCGACGAGGGGGGCGCCCCTCGGCTCCGCGTCGCGCCCCCGTACGTGATCGACGCCCGCGGCGCTCGTCACGGAGCGACCCTCGCGGTGCACGGCTGCGCATACGACGCGAGCTCGGAGGTCCCGTGGGATCGTCCGGTCACCAGGCCGGGCAGCGATCACTGCGTCGTCGAGGTGCAGTGGCCGGCTGGGCTCGCGCACCCGTTGCTCGTCGATCCGAGCTGGGCGGCGACGACGAGCATGAGCGTCGTTCGCTGGCAGCACACCGCCACTCGCGTGTCGGGAGGGAAGGTCCTGATCGCGGGCGGATACACGACCGGCAACAGCGTGCTCGCCACGACGGAGATGTTCGATCCGTCGACCGAGACGTGGGCGGCGAGCGGCACCATGGCGTCGGCGCGCGTCAGCCACGCCGCGGCCTCGTTCACGGTCCGCGTCAACTTCGTCTCGACCAACTTCACCGTGATCTGCGGCGGGACGACGGGCACGACGACGCTGTCGACGTGCGATCGTTTCAACACGAGTGGCGCGCGAACCGCGACCGACGCGATGAGCACGCCGCGCCGTGACTTCACGATGACGACGCTCTCCGATCAGAAGATCTTCGCCGCGGGCGGATACTCCGGATCGGCAATCAACACGACGGCCGAGATCTACACGCCGCAGGTCGTCACCACCACCGTGAGCGGGACGTGGGGCACTGCGTTCAACCTGCCGTTGGGGGTGGGGCGCCAGAACCATCGCGCGATCCTCACCACCGGCGGCCTGCTGCTCACCGGCGGCAGCAATCCGACGGACGGCACGCTCTCCACGGTCTTGATCTACGACGCGACGGCGGGCGCGTTCAAACAGAACATCAAGCCGATGGCGTACGCGCGGAGCAGCCACACGCTCAGCGCGCTCACCGACGGAGCCGAGACGAAGTATCTCGTCGCCGGAGGTCTCGCACGCCCCGGCGGGACGACCGGCTCGACGGCGCCGACCAACACCGCCGAGATCTACAGCGTCCTCTCGAACTCGTGGGTCGCCGCGCCCGCGATGCAGAGCCTGCGCGTATATCACCAAGCCGTCGCGCTCGGCACGGCGAATGGCTCGCGCGTCCTCGTCTACGGCGGCTACAGCGCGTCGACGGGGACTCCGGCCGGGACGACCACGAGCGCTCCGCGCGCCGAGTGGTTCGATCCCGTCCCGAAGACGTGGGCAATTCCCGATGCATCGACCGGCGGTCAGTGGCACATGAGCCTCACGTCCCTGGCCGACGGACGCGTGCTGCGCGCGGGCGGATACGGCGTGTCGAGCGCGGAGATCTTCCTCAAGAAGCTCGGCGTCGGGTGCGCATCGGGGCTCGAGTGCGCGAGCGGTTTCTGTTCCCGCAATGGCGTGTGTTGCTCCACCGACTGCAGCGCGAACTGCAAGGAATGCAATGCGAGCGGCGCGTGTCTGAGCTCGGCGCTCGGTGCGACGAACGGCGGATGCCTCGACAAGCGCACTGCGGGCGCACCCTATTCGTGCGACACGAACGGGAAGTGCAACGGCGCGGGTGCCTGTGAGCTCTACGCCGACAACACGCCGTGTGCCGCGAGCGACACCTGCACCGGCGGCGCGCGCGTGACCAAGCAGTGCAACGGCACGGGTGCCTGTCTCGACGAGACGGTGTCTTGCGGCCTCTATGCGTGCCCCGTCGCAGGCACGGCATGCAAGACGTCGTGCACGAGCGCCGCGGACTGTGCTGCCGGCGGCTATTGCGAGGGGGGCGTCTGCAAGGGACAGCTCGAGAACGGCACGGCCTGCGCGGGCGGCACCGACTGCAAGAGCACGTTCTGCCGCGATGGCGTGTGCTGCAACG